>JAUWTX010000206.1 GCA_030614505.1 Desulfuromonadales bacterium | reverse complement strand
TGCAGTTTACCTCCACCGCCAAACAGGGGGGCAGCCACGCTGGTAATGCCATCACCTAAGGCACCACTATCCTGAGTATAGCCATGGCGACGGATAGTCGCATACTGATCAGCTGTTGATTGAGCCTTGTCAGTGTCCTGATCATCCTGGGTATTGTTAAAAGCCAACAAGACCTGACCGGCAGCCGTTGTTTCAAGAGGGTAGCGTTTACCAACCAGAGAGACTATTTTTACCTTCTGAGTCGTCTCTACCATATCAAGAAAAAGAACTTCATCGCGACGACGGACAGCTACATACACTGCTTCATTACACCCTCGCGCCAGTCGCTCGGTAACAGGACGGGCATGTCTCAATAAAGCCATACGGGAGAGAAACTTCTGGCCGATCTCATAAGCGGAAAGACCCAGGCGATATTTTCCGGAACGCTCTTCTCGTTCAACGTAACCACGGCTTTCAAATGTTGCCAGAAGACGAAAAACACTCGTCTTGTTCATAGAAAGCTTTTCACTCAATTGACTTATGCGAACATCATCGTCAATTTCGCTGAGAGCTTCCAGGACATCGAGGGCATTTTCTACTGCTTGTATTGAATAAGATTCCTTATCTCTGGAGGGCACAGGTAACTCCTTTGGGAGTCAAAGAAATGCACAAGTCAATCACCTCGGATAAAGTAATACGCCGTTTTATTATTGTCAATAAATAGATGCAAAAAGCTTATAAAATTGTTAGAAAAATGGCCGAATAAATCCCGGATGCTACATCTTTTGTTCTTGATACAGGCTTGATTACACAAAGGAATTCGACCCTGTGCGGATTATTATATGTGAGTATTCAGTTTTAAAAATACTGTTCTAAAATTTTCTAATTGATCAGGATGGGCGACAAGAACCGCCTGAACGGCCGTTCAGGCGGTTGATAATCGGTTGGTCGGCGGGAAGGATCGAGAAGTCGGCGAGATTTTTTGGATGGACCCATCGATGCTCGGCAACACCAATGTCATGGATGGTATTTGTAAGAAGTTGGCAGCGGTAGGCAAGAATCAGAACTGGCCCCCAATCGTAACGATAGAAAACTACTTCAAAGATCCCGGCAACCCGGACTTCGGCATCAAGCTCTTCGCGAATTTCACGACATAAGGCCTCTTCAGGGCTCTCCCCCGACTCGACCTTGCCGCCGGGAAACTCCCAGAAACCAGGATGACGTTTGTCATCCGGTCGGCGGGTTATCAAGACTCTTTCACCATCGAAGATGACAGCTGCAGTGACCAGCAATGGCACATCAGAAATCTCTTTTTTGTGCACATTTCCCATAAAGATCACGATAGCAGATATGGCTGCATAAAAGCTTGGGAATTATTTCACTCAACCCCTTGCTGAAAAGTAATAATCAATGATAATTTAACATGGTTTTTTCGTGTCATAAAAATGCTTATTAGTAGCAAACTTCCAGAAAAGGAGAAGCTCGTGCCTGTTCATGAAATTAAGCATCCGCTAGTACGTCACAAGCTGGGACTGATGCGCCGGGAGGGAATCAGCACCAAGGATTTTCGCGATCTGGCTTCAGAAGTCGCCCGCTTGTTGACCTATGAAGCTACCAGCGATCTGGAAACCGAGAAGAAAACAATCGAGGGATGGGCCGGGCCGGTTTTGGTCGACACCATCAAGGGTAAAAAGATTACCGTCGTACCGATCCTGCGCGCCGGGCTCGGCATGATGGACGGCGTCCTCGACATGATCCCGAACGCCCGGGTCAGTGTTGTCGGTCTGTACCGCAACGAAGAAACCTTGCAACCGATTGCCTACTTCCAGAAATTCACCAGCAGTCTAGGTGATCGCACGGCAATGATTCTCGACCCGATGCTGGCCACCGGCGGTAGCGCAATCGCAGCGATTGACATGCTCAAGGAGGCTGGCAGCAAGAGGATCAAGGGTCTGTTTCTGGTCGCCGCTCCGGAAGGGATCGCGGCCTTGCAGGAGAAACATCCAGACGTAGACATCTATGTGGCTGCGATTGATGAAAAACTGAATGAGGTCGGGTATATCCTGCCGGGCCTCGGTGACGCCGGGGACAAGATTTTCGGTACTAAATAATATGGCTTAGCCATACCCTGAGCTTTTACGAGCACATTACTATTTTGAGGGAATTCAATGTCTGACAATCTGAAAGAGAACCGCTTCAGCTTCAACCCGAAAGAGATGGTTATCGGCGCCCAGATGCTCTTTGTCGCCTTCGGCGCCCTGGTCCTGGTTCCGCTGCTCACTGGTCTCAATGCCAATGTCGCACTCTTCACAGCGGGCGCCGGCACTCTGGTATTCCAGATCGTCACCCGTGGCAAGGTGCCGGTTTTCCTGGCCTCGAGCTTCGCCTTTATCGCTCCGATCATCTACGGTGTTCAGCAATGGGGGATTCCAGGCACCATGTGCGGTCTGGCTGCTGCGGGGCTCTTTTATGTCATCATCAGTTTCGCCATCCGTATCTTCGGCTCAGACATCCTGCACCGCATCCTGCCGCCGATTGTCACCGGACCGGTCATCATGGTCATTGGTCTGGTGCTGGCGCCAGTTGCCATACACATGGCGTCCGGACGCACCGGTGATGGCGCAGCCTGGCTTGTCCCACAACCGACCGCCTATATCATTGCCGGAACCGCCCTGGTAGTCACTGTACTGGTCTCCCTGCTCGGCAAGGGGCTATTCAGGCTGATTCCGATTCTATGCGGTATTATCGCCGGTTTCCTGGCGGCCCTGATTCTTGATGCTACGGGGACTTCTGCTTCGATCCAGGCCTCGTTTGATCCCGGCACTTTGCAGAACTGGACCGGACCTACACTGGTCTCGATGCAAAAGGTTCTTGATGCTCCATGGCTGGCAATGCCTGACTTCACTTTGCCGGTCTGGAACCTGGAAGCTATCCTCTTCATAGTACCAGTTGCCATTGCTCCAGCCATTGAACATTTCGGCGATGTACTGGCCATTGGCGGCATCACCGGCAAAGACTATGTCGAAGATCCCGGTATCGACAAGACCCTGCTTGGGGATGGACTGGCCACCGGTCTGGCCGCCTGCCTCGGGGGCCCACCCAACACAACCTATTCCGAGGTCTCAGGGGCTGTGGCCCTGACCCGGTCTTTCAATCCGGTGGTCATGACTTGGGCAGCAGTGACAGCCATATTGCTTGCTTTTGTCGGCAAGTTGGGCGGCTTTCTCAATTCTATTCCGGTACCAATTATGGGCGGGATCATGGTGCTGCTTTTCGGTGCAATTGCTGTTATCGGCATCAACACCCTGGTCAAAGCCGGCACCGACCTGATGCAGCCGCGCAACCTGACGATTGTCGCGGTAATCCTGGTCTTTGGCATTGGCGGCATGAACTTTGATCTGGGCATCGTTAAACTTGGCGGGATCGGCCTTGCTGGTATTGTAGGTGTTTTGCTTAATTTGATTTTGCCGCGTGGACAGGAGTAATTTTACATTTACGCTTGTGCTGGGAGTCAAAATCAAGACCGGCCGGGTCCGGCGATTTTAGTCTTACATTTATTCTGAAAGTCAAAAACAAGACCGACGGTCTTGATTTTTATGAGTATATTAGAAATCCAGGACAACAACTTGCACAAGTAAATCAGAGGACAAACTAACCCTCGAGCAAGTGTACAGCACAGGAAATACACGGATCATAAGCACGAACAATCCGCCCGGCGATATCCCGTAACCGATCATGATCTTGTTCATCAGCCAAATCCGCCATCAACTGGATCGCCATAACCCGCTGATTAACTGCGGTCGGCGTCACAACATCTGCAGCGACGACCGTTCCCCATTCATCAACAACATAATGGTGGATCAACAAACCGCGCGGTGCTTCAATGGCTGTGGTCCCAGTGCCACCACAAGGGCTTTTCATACTGGCACACAATGGTTCCCGGGAATTAGCCTGAAGCAGTAATTCAAGCAACATCTCAACCCTCCGCAGCGCCCAACCGACCTCCCAAAGCTGGGCCTGGTTATTCCCATGAATACCGGTTTCGTTGCTTGGCAGATCGACCTCAATTCCCCGGCAAAAAGCTTGCCGGAGACGGGCAATGGCACCGGTCACGAAAGGTCCTTGTTGACCGGTTGCCTCCTTGGCATAGGAATATGGCACGGCCTTTTCATCAAGCAGTTGCGCATAGTCGGCAACGGGCAGAGAGGCACCATTATCAGGGCACAACCGTTCACCATTCAAACTGAATTCCTTTGTCATCTCCATGGCCAAAGGAGTCCCCAACACCGGTTGGGCTGCAGGATAACTTGCGATCTGTGCAAAACTTATCTCAAGATCCAACCAGTCTCGCTGCCATCGAACCACTTCTTCCAGTAAACTTTCGAGTTCAGTTTTCGGTGGGCAATAGGCAACCCCGCCGAAAACCGGGTTGACCGGGTGAATTACCCGGCCGCCTGCGACTTCCTGAATCCGGTTACCAAAAGCTTTCAATGCCAGACCAGACTGCGCCAAAGGATCCTTTTTGCGTAGCAGCGC
>JAUWTX010000284.1 GCA_030614505.1 Desulfuromonadales bacterium | reverse complement strand
GATTATCCTTGAAGGTGTCGATGATCTTCAGGCGAAAGTGACACGCACCACAACCCGGATTGATGATCTGCTCAACGATCCCCCTGATGTCATTTTTATCACCGTCAAAGCAACCGCACTGCCGTTGATCGCTTCGGCCCTGGAAGATTTTGTCGGCGAAGGACGTTACGTGATCAGCTGGCAGAACGGCATCGACACAGGGGTGGAACTGGCCCAGCACCTGGGCAATAAGTCGGTTATGCGCGGAGTGGTTAATTTCGGCTGCGTCCCCTTGAGTCCGGGTCACATCCGCCTGGCCTTCCATCATCGACCTCATTTCCTGCAAGAGCTCGATCCGGAGTCGAAAGATGCAGCCCTCGGGATCTGCAATGTCTTGACCGAGTGCGGCCTGGATACCCACCACACGGATCGGATCATGGACATGGTCTGGCGCAAGACCGTTATGAATGCCGGTATGAACCCGATGTGTGCCGTAACCGGCATGACCATGGTTGAAATCATCAATGATCCAATCACCTTCAACCTGGTTGATGCACTAATCAAAGAGGGGATTGCGGTAGCTCGTACCAATGAATTCTCGCTGGGATCAAACTATTATCCTTACGCTATCAACTACATAAAAAATGCTGGCAACCACAAGCCCTCGATGCTTCAGGATGTTGAAGCAAAACGCCGCACCGAAGTTGATTACATCAATGGCAAAATTGTTGAATATGGCGTGCAGGCTGGCATCCCCACCCCCTACAACAACATGATTCGGGGGCTGGTCAAGGCACTTGAGCCGAAGTAACCCGGACAGATCCAGCTTAAAAGGACTTTTTCATGAAATTGAAACAGTTATCGATTCCTCTTGAAAATTCACCCGGCCGACTGCACGAAGTCACCAAAGCGCTGGGAGATGCCGGGATCAATCTACGAGCCCACTGTATTTGCGATTCTACTCACGATTTTGGTGTGCTACGAATTCTGGTCTCTGACCTGCCATCTGCCAGAGCTGTCGTCATGGAAAGGTTTATCCCGGCCCGTGTCGACGATGTCATCGCCGTTGAAATTGAAGACAACCCCGGCAGTCTGGCCCGGATTCTGAGTTTGTTTCTGGGGACCAAAGTCAATGTTGAGTACATGTATGCTGTCGCTGGAGCGAACCTGGAAAAAGCCGTCATGGTTTTTCATTTCAGCGCCATCGACCAGGCTATTGAGTTGCTGGAAAAAAGTGGTGCGAAATTGCTCGATGCAAAGTCGTTTGGCATTCTCGTGGGCCAGGAATAACTCCAATTCGTCAGGGATAAGCCATGCAGGAAAGAAGCAGTTACAAACCTAAGAAATTCGCCGTTGTCGGTGCCGGGCCAGTCGGTTGCATCGTTGCTGCGTTTCTCTCCCGGGGCGGCTATGAAGTGACACTCTGCGATGTTCAGACGAATCTGCTTGAACCTGCCCTGGATCCGGGGATCACTCTCTCGGGGACAGAAAACTTTCAAGCCAGTGTGGCTAAAACCACAACTCGGGTTGATCAACTCGCCGATGATCCTCCAGATGTTGTGATAGTCACAGTGAAGGCAACAGCCCTGCCGATTATCACCTCTGCCCTGGAAGGTTTTATTGACGAAGGCCGTTATGTTGTCAGCTGGCAGAACGGCATCGACACTGAACTGATCCTGGCTGAACGACTCGGCAAAAAGCAGGTGATGCGCGCGGTGGTCAATTTCGGCTGTATCCTGGAAGGACCAGCAAAGGCCAGAATGGTCTTTCACCATCGCCCCCACTATCTGCAAGAACTGGATCCAGCGTCAAGAGAAGCGGCCCTCGGGATCTGTCATGTCCTGAGCGAGTGCGGTCTCGACACACAACACACCGACCAGATCCGCAATATGGTCTGGTCCAAAACAGTCAACAACTCCAGTATGAATCCGGTCTGCGCCGTCACCGGCAAGACCATGTTCGAAGTCATAAATGACCCGATTGTTTTTAGCCTGGTCGACTCCTTATTGAAAGAGGGAGTCAGGGTAGCCCGGGCCAATGAGCTATTGCTGGGGCCGGATTTCTATATCGATTGCATTAACTACATCAAGGATGCCGGGCATCACAAACCATCGATGTTGCAGGATATTGAAGCAAAGCGACAAACTGAAATCGATTATATCAATGGCAAAATCATTGAATATGGTGAACGGGCAGGAGTGCCGACGCCTTACAACACGACCTTGCGCAGTCTGGTCAAAGCGCTTGAAACCTAGGGAGCTGTCAAACTAGCAACAGAACAACATTATATTTTTTACTGAAAAGTAAACGCAATCAAACAAAAACACTTGTTTTAACTGATTAAACGTTGTTATTTTTTAAGTGAAGTCCTTTCTTGACTGCAACGCTCCGTGACGTTATTCTTGCGGACACTGAATTAGTTAAAGTTCGTATCGTTTGGGAATCAATAAAGGCCCTCCACCAAACAGATGGTGTAGGCCAATCACCCTAAGAGGAGGTACCAGATGAAGAGAGCACTTGTCCTGTTTCCCCTGCTTGCCCTGCTGATTGTCAGCCTGCTGACCAGCCCCCTGCTTGCAGCCGAGAAGAAAAAAGATCCATTGGCAAACTGGAAGACCAAGTTTGACTATTCAAAAGCCGAGTACACCTACATTCTGTCGAACATCTCCCACCCGGTCATTCAAGGTGTTGCCGTCGGCTATAACCTTCGCGACGCTCTCTGGAAGAAATCAAACGGTCGCATCTATGTTGATTATCGCCCGCTGGCGCAACTCGGCGGTGAAAAAGACGTCATAGCCAAGCTGAAGCTCGGCGCGGTACAGGGAATGCTGGCATCTTCAGTTGCCTCGGCCAACATTGCCGACAAGCTTGGAATCGTCAACCTGCCTTACGTTGTCGACACCTTTGAAAAACTTGACCAGTTCCGCAGTAACCCGGAACTCTGGGG
>JAUWTX010000114.1 GCA_030614505.1 Desulfuromonadales bacterium | reverse complement strand
GACGCAACACAACAAGGAGAGCCATGCAATATTGCGACGGATAGCCTTCCAGAGAAATCTGGACGTTGAACACAGTCTCCCACGCCTTGAAAACCTGTTCAGATGATTGGCAGGGCAACCCCCCCAGGTCCCAATCGGGATGAAAAAAGTTCCCTTTCTTGGGTGAAGGCCGCAACTCATGCGGCAATGGCTTTGAGGATTTTATTCGCTTCTTTGCAACAGTCTTTTCAACGGCGTCAGCATCTGGGACCCTTCTTTCTTTGAACGCGACCTCCTCCTGCTCAGAGAGCCTCTTTTCCGCGACAGCGACAGCTTTAGCAAGCCTCTTCTGTTCAACTCGCTCCTGTTCCAGTTGGTTCTCAGCAAATTTCAGTTTCTCCTCGAGTTTCTGCACTTTTTGGCTCTCACTGTTTTCCAATGTCTCAGAAGAGAGCCTTTCCGCAGAAACCCGTTCAGTTTCCCGAATCATTTTTTCAAAAGAATCTATGAGCTTATGTGCTTCGTGAAGTTCGGCCTCGAACTCTCCTCGCAACTTTTGCTCATCTTTGAGCCGTAGCATCTGCTCCTGCAGTTCGATCTTAAGAGACGTGGCCTCCTGAGCAACCTCTTTGGTGCCTTTCTCATTCTCTGTCGACGCTGCAGCCTGTTGAGTCAACCTGGCAAGAGAGTCTTCAAGCTCCCTGATACGCTTATCATCTTTCACAGCACTCTTTTCCAGACGCTTGCAAAGGCTGCATTCCTTTTCATACTCATCACGGAGGTCTTTAAGCTCCCCTGTGAGTTGCTCCTTCTGCTCTGTCAGGGTGGTTATCTCCTGCTCTTCATCACCCGCCTTGTCACTCCCGACTTTTTCCGCTTCCTGTATGCATTTTTCAGCCTCCTGCAGACCTTTTTGCAATTCTTCACTCTGCCTGACAGCAACGGCCAGTTTCTCTTCCAGCTCGTTGTTGAGATCGAGGGTATCATTTAACTCTTGCCGCACTTCTGCAAGTTGATCTTGAAAGGCCTCAGAGGTCTTTACGGCTTTATCACTTCGAGCCACCTTTTTTTCAGAATTTTCAAGTTCCTTATCGAGTGTTTTGATGTGAAGTTCTGATTCTTTGAGACACTCTTCCAAACGGGTTCTTTCAGCTTGTTCCTCCTCCTGCTGAGCCTGGATATTTTCAAGGGACTTCTCTGCCTCTGCCAGAGCCTCTTCAAAAAAAGCGGTCTGTTCATGAGCGACTTTGACATCAGCAATGAATTGTTCCTGTTTCTCACACTCCTTTTCTGTTTCCTTTTTAGCCGCCTCCAACTCTTCACCAAGCTCTTTAATACGCTTCCGGAATTGAACAGATTTTCGCTTCTGCTTTAACGCATCCGAAGACTTTGTTTCAACATCAACAAGAATTTCCTCAAGTTCCTGGATGCGCTTCTCGGCAGAAACGGTAATCGACTCACTCATTTCCCGTTGGTTACGTTCAGCTTCGGCACGGGCCACGGCAGCCTCAAGTCTTGAAGTCAGGTCTTTCACCTGGCTAGCGATCGCCTCAAGGTCGGCACGGGCAGCTTCATCCCGAGAGAACAACCCCTCGAGAAACAGGCGCAGTTCTTCTGAACAATCGTTCATACGTTTTACGGAGCTCAGTTTGAGAGCAGCCCTTTTCACCTGAGCACTGTCAGGAGATTTATCGTAAGTATCTTGAAGTTCAGCAAGAAGAAGCGTTTTTTCTGTGCGTTGTTGACGGGCTTTGGCAGGAGAAAGGAAACCAGGAACATCACGCAGAACAACTTCCTGCATGGCCGGGCTGAGTTTCAGATTGATATCCTCAAGTTGAAATCCGAGCCGGGCGAGGATCTCTTGACCATGTTGCCATGAGGATTGTTTCTCAGGGCTTTTGACGGCAAAGATCAACGATCTCTTCAGAGTCTTGACGTAAAATGCGACCCGACAACGCGGCTCAGAGTTGTCCAGATAATCGCAAAGAGCCACCTGGATTTTGTATGCTTCACTATCTGTATCGCCAAAAGGTACAGCAGTAGTCGAGCGACAGAGCTGTTTTATATCTTCTGATTCAACTTCGAGCCAACCTTCTGTTTCATATATAAGCATTTGTTCCCCCCGGATAGTCTTAGAAACAAAATTACATAAAAAAGGGTCGATGGCAAGCCATCGACCCTTAATACGTGTCAAAACAACAATCAATCAACAGTAGAATTGCGGGCTTCAATCACCCCTGTGCCTGCACCGCGGTAATGGCCGACACGGAGACGATATCGTCAACAGAACAGCCGCGTGACAAGTCATTCACCGGCTTGGCGAGACCCTGCACAATCGGTCCGACCGCTTCAGCTCCGGCAACACGCTCAACCAGCTTGTAGCCAATGTTGCCGGCATCAAGATCAGGAAAAATCAGGGTATTGGCTTTTCCGGCAACAGCAGAACCAGGCGCCTTCTTTTCACCAATCTTGGGCAACAATGCAGCGTCGGCCTGCAGCTCACCGTCAATTTGCAGGTCCGGGGCAAGTTCCCTGGCTATCTTTAGAGCCTCCAACACCTTGTCACAATCCTTATGCTTGGCGCTCCCCTTGGTTGAGAAGGAAAGCATGGCCACACGGGCATCAACACCGAGGAAACTTTTGCAGCTACTGGCAGTCGACACGGCAATCTCGGCCAGGGCCTGAGCATTCGGGTTCGGGTTAACGGCACAATCAGCGAAGCAAAGAACACCATTTTCACCAAAGTCGGGATTCTTGGTCACCATCAGGAACACCGATGAAACGGTATTCATTCCCGGTGCAGTTCCGACCACCTGAAAGGCAGCACGCAACACATCCCCGGTAGTATTGAAGGCACCGGCAACCATACCACCTGCGTCACCTTTGCGAACCATCATGGCACCAAAGAAGAGATTATCATCGCCAGTCAGAGTCTCACGGGCTTGCTCAGACGTCATGCCTTTCTTTTCACGGAGTTTCATCAGTTCAGCAACATAGTCATCAAGCTGCGCCGCACTTTTCGGGCTAACAAGCTCCACGCCCGCCAAAGAGACACCCAGTTCACTGGCCTTGGTTTCAAGGGCAGCAGCATCTCCAAGCAGGACAACTTTAGCCAGACCGTCCTTAGTGATCAGCTCTGCAGCCTGAATCATACGGTCATCATAACTTTCAGGGAGCACCACTGTCTGGATGCTGGTACGTGCTTTTGCCTTGATCTGGTCAACAAGATGCATTGCTAACTCCTCCTTCAAACAGGGTTTTATTAAGGGTGGAAAATATACCGGATGGTCTCGGCATCGTCAACTTTTTTCCCGGTGGCAAAAGAAACCAGGCCTGCTTATTCCATACTGGCAGTAAATACAATTATTGTAATATAATAAAATGTTTTGTGAAATTGGAGAAACATGACTGTTGAACAGCGTCAAAACCGCATAATAACAGGGTTTATCCTGTTGTCACTTCTGCTTCACCTGCTCCTGCTGTTGGTGCCGAAGCATAAGCTGTTCCCGACGGAGAGCATACCGGAACCGGTCTATGTAGAAGTCCGTCCAATGCAGCAACGTGAACGTGAACTCGATCTGCCTATCCGCAAGGAGCTTGAAAAACCCCGCAAGAAACCAGCCAAGAGGCTGGCAGAGCGGGACCAGGTGGTCGAAAAAGAGATGGCACCCGAAGGGAAGGATACAGAGGACCAACAGAAGATGGTCCGTGCACCAAAACCGGCACCCAGGACACCTCCACCGACACAGGCGAAACCCCGCACAGAAGCTACACCGCAAAAAACAGAGCCGACACCCCCTGCGCCAATAACCCCGGAGGGATGGCTGGCCAGGCTAGAGAAGAAACAGGCACCTAAAGTTCCTGATTTGCAGACTCTCACCCAGCTTTCACCCGAGACACTGGCGAATATCGAAAGTGACTGGAGACGTAAATATCGTGACGATATCGCCAAAGGTGACACGGTCTGGATGGACTCCCAACAAGACCTGCTGATCTCCTTCATGCGTCGTTTCCGTACCAATATTTACAACGTCTGGAACTACCCGGGTTATGCAGCACAACGCCAACAGCAGGGGACCAACCTGGTGCGGATTACAATTGATCGCCAGGGCAATGTTTCTGATGTAGAGCTGCTGGAAAGCTCAGGCAGCCGGTCTCTTGATGAAGAAACGATACGAGCCATTCGCAAAGGAGCCACCTACGGACCGCTGCCACGGGCCTATCCTAATGAAGATCTGAAGATCATGGCCTTTTTCAAGTATACCCTCAGCAGTAGCAACATACGGTCGTACCGACGACGTCCCGGATCGATCTACTAAGCAGTCCGTATAACTTTAGTTATACCTAGCTGAGCCGTTGGTTATATTGAAACATCCGTCTTTTTGATACAGAATAGAGTAACTGTTTATTTTTGGTATACTGATAAAGGCTTCAATACAAGCAACGTTTGAACAGGCTTATTTCAACCTTGGGGGGAATTATGGAGAAACAAGAGATCAAAATCACAATCGACCCGAACGGCAACGTTCACAGGGAAGTTATTACTCGGTCGCAACCCGAGGTCAGGAAGCCGAGGCTTATAAAGAGGCTCCTCTCTACCCTGCACATCTGAACGACATACGATAAGAACTATCACAACAAACAACAGGGACGATCTGCAACGATCGTCCCTGTTGTTTGTTGCCTTTTCTCACATCGCGCCACCCGCCACGCGCTACAGAGTTCCCTCCCACTTGAGTTTAGGCTTGCGTGCTGCAGTGGTTTCATCAAGCCTTCTGACCCGAGAGCGAATCGGGGCCTGATGCAGCAGGTCCGGATTATCACGAGCTTCACCGGCTATCGCAATCATGGCATCACAGAATTCATCAAGGACTTCCTGACTCTCCGTCTCAGTTGGCTCGATCATGATCGCCCCTTTGACCACCAGTGGGAAGTAGATGGTCGGCGGATGGTAACCGTAGTCTATCAGACGCTTGGCCACATCCAGGGTATGACAACCACCCTCAAGATCCTTATCGGAAAAAATCACTTCGTGCAGTGAGCGGCTCTTGTAGGGCAGGTCGTAAACACCCTCCAACCTTGCCCGCACGTAGTTGGCGTTAAGAACGGCCATTTCGCTGGCATACTTCAAGCCTTCTGGACCCATGCTGCGGATATAAGCATAGGCTCGCACCATGATACCGACATTGCCATGGAAAGCCATCATGCGACCGATCGAATCTGCATTGGTTGATTCAAGACGATAACTCTCACCATCGCGCTCTACACCAGGCCCGGGCAGATAGGGGATCAGATCTTCAGTGACACCCACAGGCCCAGACCCCGGGCCACCGCCACCATGGGGCGTGGAGAAGGTCTTGTGCAGGTTGAAGTGCATCACATCAATGCCCATGTCTCCGGGACGGGCAATCCCCATCAAAGCATTGAGGTTAGCGCCATCGCAATAGACCAGCCCGCCACGTTCATGGACCAGCTTACAGATCGCCTCAATATTGGTCTCAAACAGGCCGAGAGTATTCCGATTGGTGACCATCAGCGCCGCCACATCATCATTCATGTGAGCATCGACTTCTTCCAGAGTCAGCACTCCTTCGGAAGCAATAGGCACCACGTCGTAGCCGGTCAAGGAAGCCGTCGCCGGGTTGGTGCCATGCGCCGTGTCAGGGATCAATACCTTGCTGCGCTTGCTGCCGCGTGCTTCGTGCCAGGCACGAATCACCAGCATACCGGCCAATTCACCCTGAGCTCCGGCGGCCGGTTGCAAGGTAACCCTGGCAAAACCGGAAATCTCTGCCAGCTCACCCTGTAAACGATACATCAACTCCAGGATACCTTGAGCCAGATGTGACGGGGTCGCCGGATGGATACTGGCCAGGCCCGGGATACGCGCAGCCACTTCGTTGACCTTGGGATTGTATTTCATGGTACAGCTGCCCAAGGGATAAAAACCGGAGTCAACGCCATAATTCCAGGTCGAAAGCCGGGTAAAATGACGCACAACATCAACTTCAGAAAGCTCAGGGAAACCGGTAATTTCATCGCGGCAGAGCTCGACCGGAAGTTCTGCTGCCGGTACGTCGAGTTTCGGCAGGCTATAACCTTTGCGACCTGGGTCAGAATGTTCAAAGAGAAGTTTTTCGTTCAGGACAAGTCCACTGGTGCCAACGATTGTCATACCGCACCTCCCTGCAGTGCAGCGACCAGCGCATCGATTTCTTCGCGCTGGTTCTGCTCTGTCACGCAAACCAGGAAACAATCCTCCAGTTCCGGATATTCCTCACCAAGAGGGATACCGGCCAGGATACCAGCCTCTTCGAGACGGGTGAGAACTTCTGCGACCGGCGCTTTGGAACGCACGACAAATTCGTTGAATGCAGGCCCGTCGAACACCAGGCTGAAGCCCTTGATAGCGGACAGTTGCTGGCGAGTATACGCAGCCTTTGCCAGATTCTGTTCGGCCATCTCACGCAAGCCTTGTTTGCCAAGCAGACTCATGAAGATGGTTGCCATCAAGGCGCATAAGCCCTGGTTGGAGCAGATATTTGAAGTCGCCTTTTCACGACGGATATGTTGTTCACGCGTCGCCAGGGTCAAGACAAAGCCACGCCGACCTTCCAGATCGGTGGTTTCACCAACCAGACGTCCCGGCATGCCGCGCACATCTTTCTGTTTCACGGCAAAAAAACCGACATAGGGGCCACCAAAAGCAAGCGGCAGACCGAAGCTCTG
>JAUWTX010000109.1 GCA_030614505.1 Desulfuromonadales bacterium | reverse complement strand
CCGTATGGTGGCTTGGGCGCTGGCAACAGCGGGGTGTAGGGTGCGCCAAGGTCACCGGAGAAAAGGACTCTCTGTTGCTTGCCGGCACTATCTTTGAAGTGGCACTCCAGATAGGCAGAACCGAGGATGTGTCCGGCTGGCTGCAGACGGATCTGCAGAGAATCATTGCTGTTGGTTCCGACGTGGTGTGGTTTCCCGTAAGGGAGCGGACAAAGTTGCTTGGCGATTATCTTGAGGAATTTCTCGATCTGTCGTCGATCACGAGTGAAACTGATCTTTAGCGCATCTTCCAGAACCGTAGGCAGGAGCAGGGCCGAGGCCTGGCTGCAAAAGATCGGACCTTTGAAGCCGGCAGCCAGCAGGTAGGGGAGGCGACCGACATGATCAATGTGGACATGGGTGAGAACCAGGCCGCACAGGTGATCGACAGCAAAATCGATTTCCAGTGGAGTGTCAGCTTCTTCTCCCTGAAAGATCCCACAGTCAACCAGCAGGCCGCTGCCTCCTTGCAGACGAAGTTCATGGCATGAGCCGGTCACGTTGTGACGTGCGCCGTGATGGATGAGCCTGTATCCTGCCATTGGTATGAGTCCTGTGCTTGGCATGCCCCCTCCTTAACTGTTTCTGCAATAGTTGTTCTGAGAAGCAGAGTTCCGAGTTTATCATTGCTATTGATAGCTTATTGCGGATGCATCATAATTGAAAACAAGGAGTTTTTCCATAGATTGAAGAGGTTTAGATATAGTGCCGAGGGCTAATTTAGGCGCGTGTTTTGCAAGCGATAAGTATAGTTGGATTTTATGATGTTTTATTAAAATGCAATAAGGCCTGATTGTATATAGTGTTTCAGGTTGATTTGTTTTGATATTTCGCTATATTAGAATAGCTTTTCAGGGTGTCTGTTTTGCGTGAAACGCGTGCAGAATCGCTCCTGATGTATGGTTTACAATCGCAATGTCGGTGAAAAGGAGAAAGCCATGAGTAAAAAGGCGGGTATTTGGCTGACAAGTGTTGCGTTGCTTGTCTTGGCTGCTGGTCCAGCCCTCGGTCAGGAGTTCGTTGATGCTTCCAAGCAGGCGGGTGTCGCTGACGACGGTCTGGGTAAAGGTGTTGCCTTTGCTGATGTCAACAACGATGGTTTCGTCGACCTGTATGTATCGAACAAAGGGGGAAGCAACAAGCTTTACCTCAACAATGGTGATGGTACTTTTAAAGATGTCACTGCCACAGCCGGAGCTGGCATTGATTCTCCCGGCTTCACCATGGGCAGCGTGTTCGGTGATTATGATAACGATGGCGACGTTGATCTTTATCTGGCCACGGGTGGTCAGTATGAAATTGAAGCCAACCGCCTCTTTGCCAACAACGGCGACGGCACCTTCACTGATGTGACCGCTGCTGCCGGTGTCGGTCTCAAGGAATTCACCTACTCTGCCAGCTTTGCTGATTATGATAATGACGGCGATCTGGATCTCTACTGCGCCAACTACGGTGTCGGTGCCAAAAACGTGCTTTTTGCCAATAACGGTGACGGTACCTTCACCGACGTGACTGACGCTGCCGGAGTGGGTGACAAGTCGTGGAGCTGGATGGGCATCTGGTCCGATATCGACAACGACGGTGATGTTGATCTCTATGTTGTTAATGGTCGTTATCCCGCCGGTGAGCCGAATAAACTCTTTGTCAATAACGGCAACGGGACCTTTACTGAAGGTGCCGCAGCAGCCGGTATTAACGATGCTAACTGGGGCCTCGGCGCCAGCTTTGCTGATATCGACAATGACGGCGATCAGGATCTGTTTGTCTCCAACTATATTGGTGGCAACAACCTGTACATGAATGATGGTAAGGGAACTTTTACCAAGGCCAGCCATAAGGTCGCTGCCGGCGAAGAGGGCTGGGGCAAGGGTCCAACCTTTGGCGACGTTGATAACGATGGCGACCTCGATCTCTACGAGGGTGATTGCAAGTTGGCCAACCAGCTCTACCTGAACGATGGCCAGGGCAACTTTGTCAACGTGGCCGATGATCAGCCGCAGCTGCAGTGCGCTACTGTACGCACCAAGGGCACCGCTTTTGCCGACATCGACAACGACGGTGACCTTGATCTCTACGTGATTAACTGGGGTGCTGAGAATAAACTCTACAAGAACAATCAGAATGACGGTAACTGGCTGAAGTTGACCGGTCTCGGTTTTGGCGCCAAGGTTGCCCTCTACGACGGTGACCAACTGGTAGCCACCCGTGAAGTCAAGTCGGCTACCGGATTCTGCGCCCAGGAGCCCTCGGTGGTGCATTTCGGTGTCAAGGCTGGAAAGACCTACACCGCCAAAGTGAACTTTCCTGGTGGTGGTAAGGCGAGTGTGGCAGTTACAGCCGGCCAGTCTGTAGAGGTTGTAGAATAAGATAACAGGCCGGGGTATTGCTCTTGCGACAGCGGCTCCGGGTTAGAATCGCAAACATAAACCGCAAGACGGGGGCCGTTCGCAAAGGGACAGCCCCTCACAGAGGAGGATGTTATGAAGAAGTATCAGAAGCCAAGAGTTGTAGGGAGCAGTAACGTACATCCCTGCTAAAGTAAAAGAAAAGAGCCGGCGAGAGCCGGCTCTTTTCTTTTATTTGCCACTCACTGCTTCAATCTTAATGTCATCGAACATCACGCTGTTGCGATCATGTGTCCCTTCACGGAAGAGGACCAGATGAATCATACGGGTTTCGGGTCCGGTGGTGAAGGTGAAGGTGTGCTCTTCTTTGCTCGTACCGGTCAGTCGCTTTCCTTCATGGGAACCGCGAAAGTGCTGCTTGAATGTCTCTTCGGTATATTGGCCTGGAATCCAGAGGAACTCGTTGAACTCAAGAATGCCGATGCCGGCAGAAGCGCCTTCCGCCAGTTCCGCGGCGAGAGTGAAAGAGACCTGGTATGCGGTCTGTGGCTCAACTCCCAACGGCGAGAAGTAGCCGAGGGAGTCAATGGACTTGATACTACGGAAAACCCAGGCGCGACTGCCTGTCACCTGTTCCTCGGCGACACCGGTAACTTTGACCAGGTGTTCGATGAAGGTGCTCCAGTAGGGTAACCGATCACTGCCGTCTGCAGGACGGAAATCGCCGGCCCGGGGGAAGAGCGAGAGCTGTGGAGTTCCTTGAAAGTTTTCGAAGACTGGAGGCCTGGGTGTCGTCTGCTCTGGCTGCGTGGCCTGCTCAGAAGGTTCTACTTGGGCCTGTTCTTCCGTTACGACTGTTTCCTGGTCTACAACCGGCGTGGCCGTTTTGGTGCCACCATTGCCGTTTTGTGCAGACTGTGGTGGAATTTTGACCGTTTGTGGAGCCTCCTCCTGGCAACCGGTAGCAAGGAACATCGTGAGAAAAAGTGTTGTGAGTATTATTGGACGCATGAAGTCTCTCTTTAGGTTTTTATATGGCAACGAGTTGACAAAGTTTTTGCATTATAGGTGAGGTGACGTTGTGAATCCAGCCTATGTGTGCAATCTCTTTGTTTTTTTGTCTTTTGGTACGGCAGAGCTGTTGACCGACTATGTATAGGAAGGCTACTATTCTGGTGTATGTAATATTGTCGTTCTCAAAGGTGTCACTATGAACAAGTTTTCGAGAGTCAGTCTTCTACTGCTGACGGTTTGGCTGGTGCTGTCATGCACCACGTATGCGGCAACAATCAAAGGTAAGGCCACGGTCAATGCTGAGACCGTGGCAGGGGTTGAAATACTGGCCTATCCGGCCGAGATCCTGACTTTCAATACACCTCCTTCTCATGTCTCTGCGGCAACAGCAGCCGACGGACTCTTCTCACTGGAGTTGCCAGAGGGGCAATACTACTTGTTAGCCAGGGGCGAGAATCTGTCAGCTTATTACGGGCGTAACCCGATTACCGTGCCGGAGAAAGGGTTGAAGAATGTCAACCTGTTGCTGACTCCTGATAATCTTCCCGGGCCGCTGGAGAATACGGTTTTAGACGCCGGAATTGTTGGTAGTGTGAGTCTTGACGGCCAGTCTGTGCAAAATGCGATAGTGACGGTTTATCCAGACCTTTCCAGCCAGTTGAAAGGTCTGGGGTTGGGAATGGCGGCGCCGACCGATCAGCAGGGATATTTTGAACTGCCGCTGTCCTCAGGGACTTATTACCTGGTGGTCAGAGTGCGTCAGAGCGGGCAGATGGTAGGTCCACTCAAGGCTGGTGACCTGTTCGGCTACTTGCCCGGGAATCCTCTGGTTCTGAAGAAGGGTGAAGTTGCCAAAGTCCACATCCCGCTGATTGAGGTGCCGGAGAAGGTGGAGCGTCATGCTGCCAGCATGTTTGGCAACACCTTGGTCACAGGTCGTGTCCTCGATACGCAAGGGACACCTGTTGCTGATATCCAGGTGTTGCTCTACGACGATCCGGTGATGCTTAACCGTCCGCTTTACGTCTCCCGGAAAACTGGCAACGATGGCAGCTCTCAGCTGTCTTTTCCCAAAGGTGGACACTACTACATTGCTGCTCGCAGTGAACTTGGAGGGACTCCCGCGCCGGGAGAACTTTACGGCAGATATCAAGGCACTGCCGACCATTCGATAGAAATCGATACCGGCAAGGTGCTTGAAGGCATTGAGATCGTGGTAGACGAGGTGTATTAAGACAAACGCATGGCGAGTGCGAGGCGAGATAAGTTGCCTCTCGCCACCTAATGCTCTTTTTTGCTATGATGCGCGCTATGAAATGGCTTCTGCTCGTTCTTTATCTCCTGATTCTCTCCTTCCGCCTCTGGCTTCGATATTTGAATCTGCAGCATCTGAAGCAGCATGGTCACAAGGTGCCGGCTGGCTTTGCCGAGGTCGTTGATCAGAAGTTGCTCGCCAGAACTTCGGACTATACTATGGCCACCAGTCGTGTCGGGCTGGTTGAATCACTCTTCGGCAGTGTGCTGCTGTTGATCTTTATCTTTGGTGGCCTGATTGACTGGTACGACAGTTGGGTCCTTGGTTTGACGTCGTCCTTCGTCGGCCAGGGTGTCCTCTTTATTGTCGGACTGATGCTGGCCCAAGCCGTTCTTGATGTGCCTTTCAGTCTTTACCGTACTTTTGTTCTTGAAGAACGTTTTCAGTTCAATACCTCGACACCTCGAATCTGGCTTGCCGATTTACTTAAATCTTTGGGCATCGGCGGTCTGCTTTTGTCACTGGTTACGGCTGGAGCACTCGCACTGGTACAGGCCAGTCCGAATGGCTGGTGGCTTTGGGTGTGGGGCTTTCTCGCCTTGATCACGCTACTGCTGATGTATTTGTCTCCGGTGCTGATCGAACCACTCTTTTTTAAGTTTCAACCTTTGCAAAAAGAGGAATTGGCCGAGCGGGTCAAGGCCGTCATGGGGCAGGCCGGACTTCAGGTTGATCGGGTCCAGCAGGTTGATGCTTCGCGCCGAAGCAAACATTCGAACGCTTATTTCACAGGCATCGGCCGCGTCAAGCGCATCGTTCTTTTCGATACCCTGTTGGAGCAGATGACTGATGACGAAATCATCGGTATTCTGGCCCATGAGGCCGGTCATTGGAAGCTGGGTCACATCTGGAAACGTTTACTGACCATGGAGCTGGTTTCCCTGGTCTTCTGCTGGCTGGCCTGGCAGTTGCTCGCCTGGGATGGCCTGACAGGCCTGTTCGGACTCGATCAAATCAGCTTCGTCGGCCAGGTGATGCTACTCGGGTTTCTGGCCAGTCTTGTCAGCTTTCCCTTGACACCAATCTCAAGTGCGCTCTCCCGACGTCATGAATGGCAGGCTGATCAGTTTGCCCTTGATTTGACGGGCGAATCTCTACCACTGACCCATGCCCTGATCAAGCTCTGCAAGGAAAACCTGAGTAATCTTCATCCGCATCCTCTATATGCCTGGTTCTACTATTCTCATCCACCGGTGGTCGCCAGAATTGCCCGATTATCCGCTGGATATAAACAGCACTGAAGATTATGGCTGCTATTCTCTTTACCACGATTCTGGCACTTTCCGCCCTCTATGTACCCCAGCCGCTACTGCCGGTTCTGACTGCAGAATTCGGTGTGGCACGGGAAACGGCTGCTCTGTTAACGACCATTGCCTTTATCCCTTTGAGCCTTGCTCCACTTTTTTACGGTGTCCTGCTCGAAACGGTTTCAGCACGGCGGATGCTGCGTTTGGCTGTGTTGCTTCTGGCAATAACAGAAGGTTTGATGTTTATTGTCGAGCCTTTTGCCGGATTAATGGTGCTGCGGTTGATTCAGGGTTTGTTGATACCGGCGATGCTGACGTCGTTGATGACCTATACTTCTCAGGTCTCGGCAAAGGGTGACATAGCACGGGCCATGGCCTGGTACATTGCTGCGACAATTCTTGGTGGTTTTGCTGGACGAGCTTTCTCGGGATTGATTGCCAGCCTGCTTCACTGGCGCTTCAGCTTCCTTTTTCTCGGTTTTGCTTTGCTTGTAGCCTGGTTCTGGCTTGGTCGAATTGCCGATGCTGGTTCTGTGAAAGTCGCGCGCCCGAGTATGAAGGCCATCGGCGAGGTGCTGACTGATCCCGTGGTGCGGACAGCCTATGGCATGGTCTTCTGTTTCTTCCTGGTTTTTGCCGCCATGATGAATTACCTGCCGTTCCGTCTGACGGAGTTGAGCCCTAATGCCAATGAATTTCGTATTGGCCTGGCCTATTCCGGTTACCTGATGGGCATCGTCGTTTCGCTGAATGCGGTACGTATCCACCAACGTTGCGGTGGCGCAGAGCGGGCGATGGTTGGTGGGCTGGCCTTTTTTGTTCTGGCCCTGCTGGTGATGACTGTGCCTCAGGTTGCCGCCCTGGTCGGTGGTATGTTTTTGCTCTGTGGCGCCTCGTTCTTAACCCATGCCACGGCAACTGGTTATCTGAACCGTCACATGTCTCAGTATAAGGGCGTGGTCAATGGCCTGTATGTTGCGTTCTACTATGGTGGGGGTGCTGTTGGTTCTTATCTGCCCGGTTACGTTTACAGAGGTTTTGGCTGGAGTGGCTTTGTCGCGGTGCTGATTGTTGTTCTGTTGATTGCATTGTTCTTGGCGAT
>JAUWTX010000054.1 GCA_030614505.1 Desulfuromonadales bacterium | reverse complement strand
CATCGACCGCTTCCATGATGGCATCGGCAGAACCGATCGGCGGCACATAGATCACCGAAGCGTTGGCGCCGGTCTCTTTGATGGCATCTTCTACGGTATCAAACACAGGGAAGCCTTCGATTACTGTGCCACCTTTACCAGGAGTCACTCCGCCAACCATCTGGGTGCCGTAATCACGGGCGCCCTGAGCGTGGAACAGACCGGTGGCCCCGGTGATCCCCTGGGTAATAACCTTGGTATTTTTATCGACCAATATACTCATCGTTATCTCTCCTTAACCCTTGACGGCTTTGACGATTTTCTCAGCCGCATCACCCATGCCGTCGGCACTGACGATGTTCAGGCCCGATTCGGCCAGCAACTTCTTGCCCAAGTCTACGTTGGTGCCTTCCAGGCGCACTACCAGCGGAACCTTGACACCGATCTGCTTGGCTGCTTCGATAACCCCGGTGGCGATAACGTCACACTTCATGATGCCGCCGAAAATGTTGACCAGGATCCCTTCGACCTTGTCGTCGGAGAGGATGAGCTTGAAGGCTTCTGTGACACGCTCGATGGTGGCACCGCCACCTACGTCGAGAAAGTTGGCCGGGTCGCCGCCATAGTGCTTGATGATGTCCATGGTCGCCATGGCCAGACCTGCACCGTTGACCATGCAGCCTATATTGCCATCAAGGGCAATGTAGGAGAGGTCGTACTGGGAGGCTTCGATCTCGTTAGCATCCTCTTCGTCGTAGTCGCGCAAATCGCGTATGCGGATATGACGGAAGAGTGCATTCTCGTCGAAATTGATCTTGGCATCGAGACAGATCAGCTCGCCCTCACCGGTCAGCACCAGTGGATTGATCTCGAGCAAGGAGCAGTCGGTCTCGACAAAGGTTTTGTAGAGATTCATCAGCAGAGGGACTGCCTGCTTGACCTGGGCAATGCCGAAACCAAGCTTGAAAGCGACTTTGCGAGCCTGGAAAGCGGTCAGGCCGACGATCGGGTCGACTGCCTCGAAAAAAAGTTTCTCTGGAGTCTTCTCGGCTACTTCCTCGATATTTACGCCGCCTTCGGCCGAGGCCATCAGGGTCACCTTGTCGGTGGCACGGTCGACCAGGAAGGAGAGGTAGAATTCATCGGCAATATCGCAGCCACTCTCGATCAGAACGCGCTTGACGATTTTACCTTCCGGACCGGTCTGGTGGGTCACCAGAGTCATGCCGAACATATCGCGGGCATACTGTTTGACTTCGTCGGCGGTCTTGGCGATCTTAACGCCTCCTCCCTTGCCGCGTCCGCCGGCATGGATCTGGGCTTTGACAGCGTAAGGCCCCTCGCCGAGACGCTTGGCCCAGTCGCGGGCCGAGTTGCCGTTGTAGACCACGTGTCCTTCCGGGACTGGAACCCCGAAATTTCGCAGGATCGCTTTGGCCTGGTACTCGTGAATATTCATGGGTGTTTAACCTCCACAAGAAATAGAATTAATGGCCAAACCCACCCTTTTTAGGGGGGATTTAACCTTTGGTCAGACCTCTGACCTTTTTCCCGTTGAGAAGATTAGCGCGATTTTATTTCTTTGTCTATTTTTTTGTATAAGAAAAAGTGATTTTCTGTAAATAAAACACTGGTTTGCATTGTGAAACGGGGATGGCTAAGCAAAAACTTTGTCCTACAAGGCGTAGTGGTTTTTCAGGGGTGAAGGCATACCTTATATATGTCAAGGTCCTGAAAAACACTGCAACGCAGTAGGGCAAACTTTTGCAACGCCATCAATGTTTATGATCGTGAGTCTCATCCTCATGATTTGGATGTTCGTGATCGTGTGGGCTGTCAGCTCGCGGCAGGTGCCCGTGGGTTGGTTCCTGAACAGAATTGGCAGACTCCTGTGAGGCTTTATCAGGTTCTGTATGGTGGGTGTGATTGTAGATATGGACATGTTCGTGCTCATGTTCATGGGGATGGCTGTGCACCAGGTCGCCGTGGCGATGGGGATGTTCGTGCGAGTGGTGATGTCTATGGCTGTGTTCATGCTCATGTTGCAGACGCATTATTTCCAGGCTGCAGCGATTGCGGTAAGTAAAGTCGAGCTGGTTGAGACTGGTCAGGTTGGTGTCGGCAAAGAAAGCCTCCGTGCTGTAGTCCTGAACCAGGTGTCCCTCGTGCAGAACCAGTGTGCGGCGTGTCAACCGGCGAATAAAGAAGAGATCGTGGCTGATCAGGATCAGGGTGACGTCCAGGCTTTTGAGAATGCCCAGTAAAAGTTCTTCGCCGGCCGGGTCCAGACCCGCTGTTGGTTCATCGAGGATCAGTACCTGAGGCTGCATGGCCAGTACGGCTGCCAGTGCCAACCGCTTGCGTTCTCCTCCAGAAAGATGCAGAGGGACCCGTTCGTCGAAGCCGGCCAGGCCGACTTGGTCAAGGGCCTCTGCAACCCGTTTTTTAATGGTCTCTTTGGGTAATCCCAGTTGGCGTGGTCCAAAGGCAACTTCCTCGTAACAGGACGGGCAGAAAAGTTGATCTGATGAATCCTGGAAGACCATACCGATCTGACGGCAATTGTCACGGCGGTTGGCATCCGTTACCTGTTTGTCGCCTAATTGGTATTCGCCACTACCGCAACGCAGGCCTATCAAGCAGGAAACCAGTGTGGTTTTGCCGGCACCGTTTTCACCGACAATGGCAAGGGTTTCGCCACGGCTAATATAAAGGTCAAGTCCGACGAGGGCTTCAGTCCCGTCAGGGTAGGTAAAGCCGTAATTCTGCAATTGGATCAACTGCGAGCTTCCGGGGGCAACATGACCATCTGGATGAGTCTTTATTGTTGGAGGAGTCTGATCCTCTGTTTCCAGATCTTCAGGCATAGGTGCCGCGGCAAAACGGAAGGTAAAGTCGAGGCCGTGTTCACGCAAAGAGGCCTTATGGGACACCAGCTCCTTGAAGGTATAGTCGTGGTGAATATGTCCTTGGTCGAGAACCACGGCACGCTCGCAGATTTCATAGGCAAAGAGCAGATTATGGGTAATGCAGATCAAGGTGCCGGTAAAGTCCTTGAGCAGTTGCAGCAACACCTCCTCTTGGTGGGGGTCGAGATTGGCGGTCGGTTCGTCGAGGAGCAGTATGTCTGGTGACATCGCCAGCAGACCGGCCAGGCCGGCACGCTTGCGTTGGCCATAGCTGAGCTTGTGCGGTGCCCGTTGGGCAGCACCCACCAGTCCGACAGCGGTCAAGGCTGTTTCGGTCGCCGCTATTGCCGCCGTTATCTCGAGTCCCTGATTCAATGGTCCGAATAGCACGTCCTCCTGCAGAGTGTTGCAGAAGAGTTGGTCATCGGGGTCCTGGAAGAGTAGACCGATCTCCAGTCGGGCCTGGCGCAGGTGATCTTCAACCAGGGCTTGTCCCTTGTAGGTCAGGCTCCCCTGTTGAACCGGCAGCAGCCCGTTGAGGTGCTTGAGCAGTGTTGACTTGCCGGCACCGTTCTGACCGATGATGGCGATGCGATCTCCGGGAGCGATGTCCAGATCGATATCTTTAAGGGCCGTCTGGCCATTCGGGTAGCTGTAAGACAGGCCGCACAGCTTATAGAGCGCCGGTTCATCCTGTTGCAGATGAAGATTTCTCGCTAGCTGGTGCATCAGAAACCTCCCGTGTGCAGACGATCGGCGAGCACCAGCCCGAGACCCAGTCCGAGCCAGACCATCGTTTGCAGCCAATCAGACGTTGCTCCACGAAATTGATGGTGATGCGGCAGGCTGCCGTTATAGCCGCGTGCCTGCATTGCTGCGTAAACCCGGTGTGTGCGTTCAAAACTTCGTACCAACAGCATGCCGACAAAGTTGCCGAGGTCGCGTAGGGTATCCCAACGGCGACCAGGGCGAAAGGCGCGAGCCTCCATGCCGCTGCGCATGCGCTGAACTTCGCCGAGAAAAACAAAAAGATAGCGGTGAGCAATCAGCAACGTCTCGCTGATTTTGCCAGGCAGGCCCAGTCGGGTCAGCCCCTCAAGGGTTGCCCCGAGTGGAGCGGTCGCCAGGAGCGGTTCCATGAGGAGCGCCACACACCAGGCTTTGCCGATAATGACCAAGGCCAGCTCCAGACCACGAAGGTTGAATGCCATCAGTTGCCAGTCGCCGAAAATAATAAGGGTATCGCTGATCCGGGTTGGTACGGTGAGTGGCATGACGATCAGGAACATGACCAGGAACCCGTTCATGGCCAGCAGGCGGCGCAACGGCCGGTGCCAGGGAATCCGGGCGATTGACACGGTGATGATAGTCAGCAGGAGTGCGACCAGAACGCTACGTGGTGAATGCAGGGATACGGCACAAAAGGCAAAGCCCAGCAAAGCGATGATTTTGAAACGGGGGTCCCATCGGTGGATGAGTGACGTGCCGGCGGCCCCGGCATCAATGGTCGGAATCTGTTCGTCGGCGGTGGTCTGCCGGGCTGTGATCATTCGACGCAGGGAGCGCATCGCCAGCCAGGAGCAGAGGATCACTCCACAACCCAGCAGCGGCAGCCAATATGCGGCGAAATGGATGGTCTGATGCTCGGTCATCTCTTTGGCTTTGTGTCGGGCAAAATCTGCTCTTTACGCAGGGTGAAAGGCGCCTCAAGGAGTTCCGGCTTGACCCTGACCAGAAAGCTGACAATGAAACCGGCGGCAATCGCTTCGATGACAACGACTGGCAGGTGAGCAAGCAGGGCCAGCTTGGCTACGCCTAGAAAGTCTTCGCCGCTAAGAGCCAACAGGATCGCCAAAATCAAGGCCGAGCCAAGAACTCCAAGACCACCGCAAAAGGCACCTGTTATGGCTTGTCGTTTGCGGCTCTGCCCACGCAGGGTTTGAAAGAGCAGACCGCAGGCCAGTGCTGGAAGACCCATCATCAAGGCGTTGGCGCCCAGAGCTGTCAGGCCGCCAAACTGGAAGAGCAGGCTCTGCAGAACCAAACCGAGAAGAATTGCCAGGAACGCCGCCGGGCCGAGCAGTGCACCAACGATCCCGGGCAACAGCAGGTGGATGCTGGTCGGGCCAAGCGGGATATGTACCAGTGAGGCCACAAAGAATGCAGCCGAAATCACAGCTACTTTGGGCAGGTCTTCAGCGGGACTGCGCTTAGCACTCCATGTGGCAATGGCTAGACTGACAACTCCGGTGCCGAGGGCGATGGTAGTTGGCAGGACACCGTCAGAGATGTGCATGGGGACCTGAGTGGCGCGTGGCGCGTGGCGCGTGGCGAGAAAAAATGACAATCATTATTCGTTGCTTTTCTTGCGGGAGGAGACGTAGGCGGCGGTGCCGAAGAGGCCGATGATCCAGCCGAGGCCGCCGATGATCTCGGTGATGCCGGGTTTGTTTTGGGTCGCTTTAAGAGCTGCCAGCTCTCGATGCAGACGGCGCAGGTCCTTGCTCAGTGCCTGGTGTTGTTCCTCAATCCGTTCAAGCAGTATGGCACATTCTGCAGGGGCAGCATCTTTCTTAACAAGTGCGGTTTGCAGCGGTGGTGCGGTTGTCGTTTCGGCAGCGACAACTGATCCTGATATCACCAACAGAAGTGCGCCGATGATGACAGAAGAGAGTTCTTTCATATGTTACTCCCCGAGTTCTTGCCGGTTGATCTGATAGGTAGTTCTGTGCCCCATACTGGCGTCAAGGACAATGGTCAGATTATCATATTTCGGGATGGAAAAGTGGAAGAGCCCTTCACTGTCGGTGTGGCCTTCAAGGAGCAAGGTCTTGTCTGCGTCAAAAATCTTAATTTTACCATTGGCTACTGCTCGTCCATCCGGGAAATAGCTTTCAACATAAACTGTCTCCCCTTCTACATAAGCGAACAGGTTGACTTTGTGGGCGAAGCAGGGTGCACTCCACAGCAACAAAATCGCCAGACCAAACAGTAACGCGGTGATGATTCTGTCTCCTGTCTCCTGTCTCCTGTCTTCTGCTGTCATTTCATGTCCCTGGTGCGTACCCAGTAGACTGCACCGATCTCGACAGCTTTGTCTACACCATCATGTTTGAGGGTCCAGTCGGCTTCGTTCAGGGCGGAAAACCCCCACCAGCCGGCACGCGGCATGGCATAGTGAAAAACTCCGTGGCCGTCAGCTTTTATCACCTGGGTCACATAAGGATCTGCCGGTGCTGTAACAATGGACGGGTTGCCAGAGGATTCGTTAAGATACTCGATTTCGATTTCGGCAAAAGCGACCGGCTCTCCTTTGAGTAGCACCAGGCCGGAAAAGAGGTTGTTGGTCCACAGCCCGTAAGGGCGGGTCAAGGGCACGATTTCGGTTTCAAGACCGACCGGTTCATCCCATCCTTCTTCAAGTCCAAAAGCCTGTACACAAACCTTGGTGTAATGAACGATGAACAGATTTTCGGCCGGTTCCCAGTAGGGTGTTGGTTCGACATGGAAGGTGTAGTCACCAGGACGCTTGATAGCGAAATCGGTGACCCAATAGGTAAAATCGGCTGCCTGGTCTGAACTTTTTCCCTTTTGGGGCTGGAGGGTTTCCAGCAGATCATATGAAACACCACGATGCACTACCGCAAAGGCGCTTGGTTTTGTCATCTCCATATAGTGTTGTTCCAATGGATGAATGAATTTTACCTGCAGGTGGAGAGTACGGCTTTCTCCCTGGCTGATGATGTCATCGGAGGGAAGGATGAGTCCAAAATGGGCCGATGCTATTTCAGGTAGGGCGGTGGTCAGGAGCAAGGACATCAGTAATGTGTAACGAAGGACTTTTTGCATTTCAGACTCTCCCGTGGCACAAATTAATTTTCGTAACACTGTAGAATGCTGGATGGTTTGCGTCAATGAAAATGTTACGAATTATAATTTCGTAACACTCCCCTGCAGGCAACCGGTTTGATCAGGTTCGTGTCTGGATGAATTTGAGAGGTGCTCTGCAAGCTTTACATAGGGTTTGATAGCTGTTGGAGATTCTGTTGTGCATGATGCTGGTCAGGTGGTGCTCACGACAGGAACAGGCATACAGGTAGTTTCGGGGTACCACCCGGGCAGGCGTGGTCGCATAAGTGTGACAACGTACAGGCTTCAACCCGAAACAGTCCCGCATAACGGACTGCCATTCCGGACCGTGTGGTTGCGGGCGTTGGCGCTTTTTGCGGGCTTTCCAGTTGATCACAAGATGAGCGACTTCGTGGGGGATGGTGTTGATCAGAAAATCGTCTAGATTCTCTTCCAGCAGCTGCTGGTTAATGCGCAGGCTGGTGTGGCTGTTGCGATCAACTTTGGCTTGACCGGCACAACGGCCGCGTAACGAAAAATCGATCGACGCCTCAGGCAGGTTAATGCTGTAAAAATTGCGTGCACGTTCTTCCGCCTGGCGGACGGAGACCACGGCCTGCTGATGAAGGATTTTTTTTTGTTTGCCGAGCATGTCGGCATGATACAGATGCTTTGCTTGAGTCACAAGATATTCAGCGGCGTATGGCTGGCAGACTAAGGCAGTTCGTGCTGCAGGGTTTTGATCAGTTCCCGGGCAGGTTGATAGCCGGAGTGAATAACGAGGGCTTTTTCACAATCCTCAAGGGCCTGATCATTTTGATGCATATCGTAATAAGTCTGAGCCCGGCCGAAGTAGCTGTCGGGTCGGCCCGGGTTAATCTTCAGTGCCTGATCAAAATCCCGTAAGGCACGATCGTGTTTTTTCAATACCCTGTAGCAGAGTCCGCGATTAGCATAGCCTCGGTCGCTTCGCGGGTCATAGTTAATCGCTCGGGAAAAGTCTTTGAGCGCTCGCTGGTGGCTGCCCATGGCGAAAGATGCCATGCCACGATGGTTGTAGACCAGCGCACGCGTTTTCCAGTCGAGCTGCATGCCGAGCAATTGGCCATAGAGTGCGATGGCATTTTCCAGGTCGTGATTGCTGTGGGCTTTCAGGGCGAGCAGCATGGTTTTTTCAAGGTGGCTGGCCATGGTTGAAGGAATCGGGCCTGCGTGGGTGGAGGGAGGTATGGTTGTGGGATGAGAAATAGCAATGGGTTCCTGGCCCTGAGCTTCCTGTTCGACTATGGCACGACGTTTACGCCCATGCTGGCGGATCTCCTTCTGGTAGTCACGGATTTCCTGAAAAATCAAATCGGAGAGTGTCAGGGTTGCGTTGAGCGATGCCAATTTGCGCCGAATAGATTGATTGGGCAACGATATGTCAGATTTGTAGACCAACTCATGTTCCACTTCGGCCCAAGCCTCCTGCAAAGTGGTTCGTAGCTGAATTTCACAGGTTTTTCGTACTCCTGGGAGCAGGCGGCCAGTCTGTTGTGTTGTTAGGCGAATGGCAAGATGCACCGAATCGTAACCGAATTCGCGAAAGGAGTGCTGGTTGGCTTTATGCTCCCTTTCCAGAACTTCGAAATGAGCGGAAATAAGGCTGGAGACAGTTTCAATATCCTCGAGGAAGGGGCAAACAATGCGCAGGCCGAAAAAATCACTGATTGGCACAATTCGACGTTTAGTGCTTGCGGTGTTCTGCTTGCGAAGTTTGTCGCAATAGGCCTCAAAACTTTTGACACGAAACTTTATCGCCGGAGTGAGGCCCTGCTGTTCAAGAACCAGTCGCATATCCTGGGCAAGTTGTTGCAAAGCAGCTTTGTGCGAAGCAAGCTGTTGTTCATAAAGGGGTTTGACTTTGTGCCGTTCAGGGAGACGAACATGGCTGGTTGCGGAGTTCTTCATGTAGATCTCCATATTCACAGAATGCGAGATATTAAAGATCTTTACAGTGTAAGCCAAGATGTCGTTGATGCAAAGGGGGAATGGGTAGAAAGAAAAAGTGGAGGAGGGTCGTGAGTTACGGCAGTAGTTTTTTGATCATGCTAATGAGTTGCTCTGCACTAAAGGGTTTGTTCAGGTAATCATCGGCCATGGCTTCCACAGCCAGCTCTTTAAGCTCCTGCTCTTCTTTGGAGGACATCAGGATAATGGGGATATGGGCGCTCTTCTCGCGTTGTTTGAGCAGCTTGGCTTTTTTGACGCCGGACATGAGCGGCATGATGACGTCGAGTACAATCAGGTCCGGGGGATTGTTGCCGTAAATGATGTGGTTGGAGTAAATGCCACAGTCCGCTGTTGAGACAGCGAAGCGGGCATCTTTAAGGTAATCACTGACCATGGCCAGCAGAACGGGATCGTCATCTATGACAAGAATGTGTTTACTCATGATATTTGGGGTTCCTTGGGACAATTCTTTACCTGCAGCGTCAAGGATACTCTTCAAAACAGAAAATTGCGACGAATAAGGTTAGAGGAGGGCAAGCAGAAGGTTTTTTGAATTGTAGCGGTACAGACTTTGTCTGGATGTTTTATGCAAACAAGTCTTCGCCAAACGCTTATTGACAAAAACTATTAAGGCCACCCTCAGAGGAGAGCAGCCTTTTCAGTCTTTCTATTTCAGGACCATTCGTTGAATCTGGTCTTTCCGCTTATTTCTCAATTAAACATCTTGGCGCCGAGGTAAGACAGTGCCGGCCAGGCAATCAGAGTTGCAGAGACAAAGGCGAAGACGCCGAGCACGCTCATGATGGTGATAGTGTAACTGGCTTTTACGGTATTGACGATATTGGCTGCGGTTTTCATGGCGTTGCTCCTATTGCTTCTCTCGCTCGGCGAAAGGGTTGATTGTTTAAGTTTCAATCCCGGTTTAAAAATTCGGGCCTAGTTAAAAAGTTTTGAACCGATGTAGGCGAGTGCCGGCCAGGCAATCAGTACGGCCGAGATAAAAGCAAATACGCCGAGGGCGGCAATGATCAGAACCAGGTAGCTGCTTTTT
>JAUWTX010000155.1 GCA_030614505.1 Desulfuromonadales bacterium | reverse complement strand
GGTAACATGATCAATCACCCCTTTCTCTAGAGTTACCCATTCCCGAAAATTGCATGGGCCACTTGATGTCTCGACCCTGTAAATTAATTTTAGCTCATCTTCTGTAGTTATCAAGTTTTCCAGGTGGTATTTTTTGTTTAACTGCTTAATTTAGAACGGAAAATTAATGAGAGGCGAGTATCTGTTCGAGTGGTTTCGACAGAAAGTTCTATGAACCCCTAAGATGATGATTGTGAACATGCTGACAGCTTCTTTTGTGTGATCTCAGGGCTATGCCTCGAGGCCTTATATTGAACCGGTAAAGTCCTGATGCTCAACCAGGTTGGAATGAACGCCATGATATTTGTCGTCAAACTGCATAAAAAGGCTATTTTCTGGCTATCTTGGCTTGTAGCGTATGTCAAATATAACTATAATCGACAGTTTCTGCTCAAGGATTACTATTGATTGGCCCCAAGGAGTTTCTTTTGCAAACATCGCAACACAAGTCGACAGACCCTCTGGGGGTGTTTTTACCCGGTGAGCAGGTGGCAGCAGGGCCAGCGTTGGTTGCCGGTTTGCGCCGTATCAACCAGCCCCTCTACCTGCTGGCACAGGACTGTGACACCAAGGTGATGACCGGTTCCGCTGGCACACCTCTGCAGAGTGCCGACGGACAACTTTTTAACGGTATGGCGCTGGCTTGTCCCCTGGAAAATCTTGGTGATGCCGGTTTCTGTCGAGATCACGCTATTCGCTATCCTTATGTGGGTGGTTCCATGGCCAAAGGGATCAGCTCGGTGGCTACGGTCGAGGCCTTGGCCCAAGCCGGTATGCTTGGTTTCTTCGGCTCCGCCGGTCTTCTGATTGAAGAGGTTGAGGCCGCCATCGATCAGCTGGAGAGTCGCGCAGCCGGCTGTTCCTATGGCTTTAACCTGATTCACAGTCCCAACGAACCGGAGCTGGAAAACGCCCTGGTTGATCTCTACCTGCGGCGAGGGGTTACCCTGGTGGAAGCCTCGGCCTTTCTCGCTCTGACCCCGGCCCTGGTGCGCTACCGGACCCATGGTATCTCGCGCGATACTGAAGGTCGTGTTGTTGCACCGAATCGTATCATCGCTAAAATCTCCCGGGAGGAAGTGTCTGCGAGATTTTTTGCACCACCACCGGAGCGTTTCTTGCAGAAACTCGTCGGTTCAGGACATCTGACCACCGAGCAGGCACAATGGGCTTCTGAGATTCCGATGGCCCAGGATGTGACCGTCGAATCAGATTCCGGCGGGCATACCGACAACCGTCCTGCCCTGGCCATTTTTCCGACAATTCAGGCTCAGAAAAATGCCTGTCAGAAAGAGTATAATTATACGCAACCTCTGCGTGTCGGCCTCGGTGGCGGGATCGCCACACCGGCTTCTGCGGCGGCGGCTTTTGCTCTGGGTGCTGCCTACCTGGTCACCGGCACGGTCAATCAGGCCTGTGTAGAAGCAGGTACTTGTGACGAAGTGCGGCGGCTGCTTGCTGAAACCCGGCAGGCCGACGTTACCATGGCACCGTCCGGCGATATGTTTGAGATGGGGGTAAAGGTCCAGGTGATTAAACGTGGCACCATGTTCTCCATGCGGGCAGCCAAGCTCTATGAACTATATCGGGCACACAGCAGCATCGAGGATCTGCCTGTCGATGAACGTCAGAAACTCGAAAAGACAGTGTTTCGTAAAAATCTCGACCAGGTATGGGAGGAGACACGCAGTTTTTTCATACAGCGTGACCCGCGCCAACTGGCCAAAGCTGAAGGCGATCCGAAATACAAGATGGCGCTGGTGTTCCGTTGGTACCTCGGTCAATCACCGGTCTGGGCCAATCGCGGTGAATCGGATCGAAGGCTCGACTATCAGATCTGGTGCGGACCGGCCATGGGGGCTTTTAACGGGTGGGTCAAAGGCTCCTTTCTGGAGGCACCCGAGCAACGACGGATAGCCACGGTAGCATGGAATATTCTCTTTGGTGCGGCAGTATTGATACGGGCCAACCAACTTAAACTGCAAGGGGTTCACCTCGACGACGAGGCTGCACTTACGACACCCCTTGAAATCGAACAGATCAAGGAGTTTCTCAGTTGAAGAACAACAGCGGAGAACAGAGCCAGCAGACAGCGTCAACGACGCCGCTGGCCATTGTCGGTATCGGCTGCCTGTTTCCTCAGGCAGAGGATAAGGGTACTTTCTGGACCAACATCAAGAAGGGTACCGATGCGATCACCGAGGTTCCGGAAAGCCACTGGCGTTCCGATGACTATTTCGACCCGGACCCAAAAACTGCCGACAAGGTTTACGCCAAGTACGGCGGTTTTCTTTCGCCGGTTGATTTCAACCCGATGGAATACGGCATACTGCCCAATGCGATGGAGGCGATTGACACTTCGCAGTTACTCGGCCTGGTGGCCGTTGACCAGGCGCTCCAGGATGCCGGTTACACTACCGAGAAGGAATTTGACCGCGACCGGGTCAGCGTGATTATTGGCGTCACCGGAACGTTGGAACTGGTGGTGCCGCTAGGTGCCCGCCTGGGTCATCCTCGCTGGCGCGAGGCGTTGCATGACGCCGGCATTGCCGACACCATTGCCGAGGATGTCATGCAGCGCATCAGTGATTCCTACGTCACTTGGCAGGAAAACTCTTTTCCCGGTCTGCTCGGCAACGTGGTTGCCGGTCGGATCAGCAAGCATTTTGATTTCGGCGGCACCAACTGCGTGGTTGATGCTGCTTGCGGCAGCTCCCTGAGTGCTCTCAACCTGGCCGCTCTGGAACTTGCCACCGGCAAATCTGACATGGTGATTACCGGTGGTATCGATACTTTCAACGATATCTTCATGTATACCTGCTTCAGCAAAACACCGGCACTCTCTCCCTCTGGACACGCCAAATCGTTTGATGCCGAAGCCGACGGCACCACCTTGGGTGAAGGTCTGGGTATTGTCGTCATCAAGCGTCTGGCCGATGCCGAACGTGATGGCGATAAGATCTACGCTGTCATCAAGGGTATCGGTGCGTCGAGTGATGGCCGTGGCGGGGCTATCTATGAGCCGAGTGCTACCGGTCAGCAGAAAGCCTTGCGGCGGGCTTACGAGCAAGGTGGTGTTGATCCACAGACTATTGAACTGATTGAAGCCCACGGTACCGGAACCAAGGTTGGTGATGCTGTCGAGGTGACTTCCTTGAAAGCAGTTTTTGGTGAGGCTGATTCTCCCTGGTGCGCTATCGGTTCGATCAAGTCCCAGATCGGCCACACCAAGGCTGCGGCCGGTGTTGCCGGGCTGATCAAGGCGGCTATGGCGCTCTACAACAAGACGCTGCCGCCGACCATCAAGGTCAAACGACCACAGGACGCCGTCACTTCGGCAACCTCACCATTTTATGTCAACACTGAAGCACGACCATGGATTCCCCGGGGCGATCACCCTCGCCGGGCCGGTATCAGTGCGCTTGGTTTCGGCGGCAGCAACTTCCACTGCCTGCTTGAAGAATACCAGTCGCTCAAAGCTGCTGCAGACTGGCAAGGTGATGTACAGATCGTCGCCTTCAGCGCTGCAGATGAGAGTGGTCTGGAATCTGCTTTGCAAAACTTCCCGACAGACGCAGCCTGGAACGACTTGCGCCTGGCGGCCGATCAGAGTCGTAGCAGTTTTGATCCACAGCAAGCCTGCCGACTGGTGATGGTGCTGGAAAAGGACAGCTCCAAGCCTGCCGCCCAAGTGAAAAGTGCCTTGGCCATGTTGAGCGGCAAACGCGACCAGAGCTCATGGAGTACTCCCGACGGTACTTTCTTCGCCAAGGGCGAAACTGGTGGTAAGTTAGCGATGCTCTTCCCCGGACAGGGAGCCCAGTACCCGGGTATGCTCCGGGATCTGGCGATCCAGTTTCCGGAGTTTCTCGAAGTGCTTAAGGATGCTGACCGTGCTTTTTCTGCCAACAGTGGCGGCGAACAGGGCCGTCTGGTTGAACTCGTCTATCCCAGGCCGAGTTTTGATCAGGCCACCAGTGACCGGGATGAGGCAAACCTGCGGGCGACTGACGTCGCTCAGCCCGCCCTCGGTACAGTCAGTCTGGGAGCCCGTGATGTACTCGCTGCCTTCAATGTGATTGCTTCATCCTATGCCGGTCACAGTTATGGTGAACTGACAGCGCTTTGTTCCGGCGGTTATTTTGACGTTGATGCTTTACATGAGTTGTCTCGCCTGCGCGGCGAACTGATGGCGGCCGGAGAAGGCGATCGCGGTTCTATGCTGGCGGTCTCTGCGCCGCTGGACCAGGTTGAGGATTTTCTTAAAGATTCCGATCTGAAACTGGTGCTGGCCAACCGCAACACTCCCGAGCAGGGCGTTCTTTCCGGAGCAACAGACGAGATTGAGAAGGCGGCAACGCTGCTCAATGAGCAGGGGATGCGCTACAAGCAACTCTCGGTGGCCGCAGCTTTCCACAGTGAACTTGTGGCTGATGCCAGTGGGCCGTTTAGTGAGCGTTTGCAGAAGGTTGAATTTAAGAAACCTATTGCCAGCGTCTTTGCCAACACCACCGGCGCGGTGTATCCCGAGTCAGCTAAGAAAGCCCGAGAAATTCTCGCCGCTCAACTAGCCCTTCCGGTCGACTTTGTTGCCGAGATTGAGGCGATGTACGCTGCCGGGATGCGCACCTTTCTCGAGGTTGGCCCCGGTGCTCGCATGACCGGCATGGTTAAGGCGATCCTCGGCGAGCGCGCGCACCAGGCGATTGCTATCGACGCTTCCAATGGCAAGCGTTCAGGAATAAATGATCTGGCCCGTGCCCTGGCTCAGTTGACCGTGCTTGGTTACCCGGTTGAGCTGGCCTATTGGGATCAAGGCTATGCTGCGACCCTTAAATCGACACAAGGTAAAAAGCCTGGCATGACCATTCCGTTGACCGGCGCCAACTATTTCAAGCGTCCGCAGAAGCGTCCGCCAGTGCCGCAGCAAACAGAGGTGCCGCAGCAAGCGTCAGCGGTGTTACCTGTCGTTCAGGCCGCGCCGCAAGTAGCACAGGCTCAAGGGACGACTGCCACAATGAATCCTGCCGCCCCGGCACCAATGACAACCATCGCCGACACCGGTTCTTTGCAGGAAGCGCTGCAGATTACCCGGCAGAGCATGCAGGCACTGCAGAATCTGCAGGAGCAGACTTCGCGTCTGCATCAGCAGTTTCTGACTGGTCAGGAGTCGGCCACGCGTTCCTTCCTCAGCCTGGTTGAGCAGCAAAACCGGCTACTGCAGGGCCAGTCCTTGACTCCAGTCTCTGCGACTCCTGTCTCCGTATCGGTTGCTCAGGCGCCGCCAGTTGCCCCGGTTTCTCCGAGCCAACCTGTGCAGGTACCTGTCGTGAAGGTTGCCTCTCCCGTTGTTCCCTCCGCATCGACGACAACCGCTGCTGTTGACAGTAGTGCTGTCGCGGCAACGTTGCTCGCAGTGATCGCCGAAAAAACCGGTTATCCAGAGGAGATGCTGGAACTGGAGATGACTCTCGATGCCGATCTTGGCATCGACTCGATCAAACGAGTGGAGATTCTCTCTGCCCTGCAGGAAAAACTGCCCGAGGCGCCAGCGGTCAAGCCTGAAGAGCTTGGCACCCTGCAGACTCTCGGC
>JAUWTX010000188.1 GCA_030614505.1 Desulfuromonadales bacterium | reverse complement strand
TCGGCACGCGGTTTTCGTTAGCGGTACCGCCGCCAGGAACTGCCTGCTTGGAGGAGTTGGGGCCGATAATCGCCACGACCTCTTCCTGCTCGATCAGTTTGAGGGCAGCGTTGACTGCCGAGTCGGCCTTGGCCTCGTTGTCCATGTAGATAAACTCAAGCATGTACTTCTTGCCGCCGACCTCGAGGCCACCGGCGCCGTTGATATCTGCGAGGTACATTTCAGCGGCATTTTTGGAGCCTTCCCCAACTTCCGGGATGTCACCGGTCATCGGGATGTTGAAGCCGATCTTGATGGTGTCTGCAGCGAGTGCAGGGGTCGCGAGCAGGGTGACCAGGGACAATACGATAAGGAACTTAAGCTTTTTCATTTGTCTCCTCCGTTCTTTGAAATGAATACCAAGCGCTATGCGCCACGGGGTGTGGAACATCAACGGTAATTAATACCATTTATCCTGTAAAACCAGACATTTAAGTACAACAGCATGAGGCCTTTTTGTCAAGCTGCTTTCCTCGCTTTTTGTAACTATCTCAGCACAATCTGAATTGTTTACAAAAACGTCTGTCATCCCCGAATGATTCTATCGGGGATCCATGGTTATTAAGGACTGGATTCCCGATTACACCCTCGGGAATGACATTATTTCAAGTTGCACTGTTTTTAATATTTGATTTTTACAAAAGGTGATTTAGACGAAGCACGGAGAGCTTCTTCAAGAGTATGTATCCCCTGGGCTTCCAGCAACGGGATAAGTTTCAGCAAAATTTCGGCAGTAACCAGTGCATCCCCCAAAGCAGTGTGTCGTCCGACAATCGTGATGTTGAAGCGCTCGGCAATCGCATCCAGGGAATGACCCTCCTGATTCGGGTGCACTACGGATGACAGCAATAGTGTGTCGAGGACCGGATTGTCGAAGTGCAGCCCGGTAGCTTCCTCTTTCAACTGCAGGAAACGCATATCGAACGCGGCATTGTGGGCAACCATTACGGAATCGGCTGCAAAGGCGTGAAAACTCGGTAGAACCTGGGTAATCACTGGCTGTGATGACAGCAACCCGGGGTCGATGCCATGAATTTCAACAGAGGACTTCGGTACCGGTCGTTGAGGGTTGACCAGTTGATCGATGCATTCATTATGCAGCAATCGGTTGTTTACAATACGTACCGCGCCGAGTTGAATGATTTCGTCTCCTTCGGAGGGATTCAGGCCGGTTGTCTCGGTGTCGAAGGCCACGTAGGTCAGTTTCCGCAGAGGAACTTTACCAAGGGCGTCCTGGCCCGGCTGGTGAAAGAGATCGAATTCATAGGAGACAGGGCGGGGTGCGATCGAGGAATGCAAATCAGCAGGTTCTTCGTCAAGAGCGGTCGGCAGGGTTATTTTGATGCCAATGCAGAAGGCCTCCTCGGTCTCTGTGATCGTGATGTCGCCACCATGTTTGGCGATAATGGTTTGTGGAGAGTCTGATGTGCCATCACTATCCATGAAGAGAGGATCCTGTTGCCAGTCGCGCAGAGCCTGGCTGGTGACGCTCTGGTCTGCCCAGCTTAACGTGAGTGTGGCCAACGGGGTGTCGCTGCTACCAATCTGCAGAAGAATAGCTGCAATGCCGTATTCGGCTTTTAGAAATCCTGCCAGATTGGTAACCGATTGTACGATTGCATAGCTGTCTATCTTTAGCCAGATGGTTTTATTCGTACTTGCTTCCGTCTGTATGGCAAAGCGTTCATCGAGGTTTTTAGTGATTAATTTCATGAGGGTGTCAGCCAGTACATTCTCGCGATTGCCATAGGCACGACGATGTTCACTGTAAAGATTTCTGGCCAACGCCAGATGCTCTTCAAGTTCGCTGGTGACCTGGGCGACTGACTGGAGGTGATAATTACAGGCGTCTTCCTTGGTGGTCTGCATCTCGCAGATGAGATCGACCCTTTGGTGCATTTTACCCAGTGAATCCTGGACCGCGTCGACCATACCTTGAAGCAACTTGTCACGCTCGCTGTCGGCGTCTATTTCACCCGTGATATCTTCCAGAGAGAGAACGAACCCGGAAATGAAACGTGCATCTTCTTCGTCGCTGGTGACAGGTGCCATGTTGACACGAATAAAACGCGCTCCACATAACTTGGTCATCAAGCCGAGGGCCGGCTTTGCTTGATCCATGGCAAAATCATGGTTCATCACTTCCAGGGCGTGCACCAGTGGATCACGTTCAAGAACACCGAATATTGATCGGCCCAAACCGACGGCGCCACCATTGTTTTGGTCACCATTCGTTGATTGCAGCATCTCCTGTGCCAGTCGACTATAGAGCAGGATTCTGCCATCCTTGTTGCAGACGACAACTCCGTAGGGCAGTTCTGACATCAGGGCTGCAAGCCGATTGCGTTCTTCCTTGAGAGCGAGGTTTGACTTCTGGAGCATGCCGTCAACTTCATGTTGCAATTTCTGGAAAGCGTCCGCCGATTCGTTGATAACGTCAGCCAGGATGACCAGTTCGCGACCACCCTCGGTGGTGATGCGATAGTCCGGGTTGGCGGCTGTAATCAGACGGGTCTGCTCGGCCATACGCAGAACCGGTACGATGTAGTAGCGAAGGAGCAGGCTGGTCATGGTGCAGATGAAAGCGATCAACATGGCCGAGCCGAGAAAAGGAAAAGGGATCAATCTGTCGGAGAGCTTTGCAATAACGGCCTGATCGTCGGGTGACAGATTAAGATAAGCTGCAATAAAACTGACGCTGATGATGCTGAAGACGACAACGATCGTGCCGATCAGGAAGGTCCAGTATTTGACTGTAGGGGACAGGTTGTCGCCAAAATGTTTTTGCAAAACAGGCTCCTGGCAGTTTGTCGGGCTGTTACACGTCAATCAGTTCACTTGTTTGCACTGTCGACCAAGGACATCTTCCACGTAAATACATGATTTTATTATCATCCAGGTAAATGCCTGTCTTTCATGTTAGAACCATTTAAGAATATATGCGATTTATGCGTGTAAATACTAGCGAAGAGTTAGTTATTGGCAAGATATCCTTGTTGCTTCCTGAAGAATGGTGATCAGTTCTGCTGTCTCATTATCAGGGTTATAACGATCCGGGTCAGGACGGGAGAGTTGTCGACGTCTTTCCCCGTTGAGCAGCTGCAGGGCATATTGGATGAATTCTGTCTCGTTATTATACCGCAGTCCATTGATTTCATGTCTGACCACCGTGGCATTACCGGGTATATTGTGGGCCAGAATCGGGATGCCAAGGGTTGCTGCCTCCAGTAAAGCGTTAGCAAGGCCTTCGGTTTGTGAATTATTGAGAATGACATCTGCTCCACGCATGGCACTCGCCATGGCTTTCGGTGGTATGGAGCCAAGGTAGCTGGCCCATGGGCGCTCCGCTATCGCTGTCAGAAAACGTTTGCTGTAGCTTTCCTCCAGGATGGGGCCGCAAAAGGCAAGATGACAGACTGAACTTTCGGCCGCCACCTGATCGAACATTTCGAGCAGTTTCAGAACCCCTTTGACGGCACGCAAACCGGCTGGGCAGAGAAAGAGAGTTTGCTCTTTTCCCAGGGTGTGCTTGTTGCGCAGGTCGTAGGCGGCAGTTCCCAGAATGATCCCCGGTGTCAGTTCTCGCAGGTTCGTTGTTAGTTCCGGATGACTGACAGAAAGTTCGGCTACAAGCAAAGGGTTTTGCAGGAGGACGAATGCGGCCTGATGCAAGACCCTGCGAATGACTTTACTCTGTTCAGGGTCGTTCAGTCCGTAATTGACATCAGTGCCGGTGAGAACAACTACGCAGGGCATGTCCAGGCCCTCTGTAGCATCCAGCCAGGGTTTCCCCGTGTGGTAGGCGTGCAGTAGTATGGTGACATCGGGAGAGAAACTGAGCAATTTCTGCCTGAAGACGCTGTCAGATTGCAGTCGGCTACCATGCAGGGTGACCTGATGCCCGTGTCTTTCCAGACCCTGTTGAAATCGCCTTGCAGTAACCCAATTGCCAGTTATGCGCTCCTGGTTCGGGACAACGATCAGGATGCGCATGACAGCTCTCCAAAAGTACACAGCCGGATACGGCGTCGTGCAATGATTTCTTTAGCCTCTGCAGAGACCAGTGCCTGCAGTTCAATCTGCCGCTGTGGACCGTCAAATGATCTTCCCTGGTCGAAGGGGTAACCGGGATGAGTCATCAGTTCCCACCAGCCCTCACTGAGATTTTCCAGGAGACGACATAGGCGGGTTGTGTCCAAATGATTCAATAGTGGCATTCCCCAGAGGCCCTCCGGCGTCTTGATCCCGGCATTAACGATCGTTGCATGAGCCTCCCCGCTTAATTGACGGTAAAGAACCAGTTCCTTACCCAATTGTGCGTCCGGGTCCTGCTCGGCAGGTTCAGCGGGAAGAGAGGTTCGCATGGCATGAATGTCAAACTTTTTGGCCAGTTCAGTTATCATGGTGGTCAGGCAGGGATAAAGCTGACAGTGTTGATGGCTGTCCAGATGGTCGGGTTGCAGGCCGGCATTGAATATCTGCTCTATCTGGGCTGAAAGTTCATTGCGGATACCGGCATGATCACAGGTGTCAGCAGTAAGGCATTGACGTAGCCTCTGTTTGCCAGGCAGCCGCCCGCCAGCATCGGTCAGGCCTCTGATTTGACCTGTCAAAGTCGAGCCATCAGCCAGGTTCAGATGTACGCCGACCGGTAACCCGGCCTCTTTAACCTGTGCGACAGCTTTGCCAAAGGATGGTCCATTGGCAAGCAGGGAGGCACTGGTAACGATGCCGTACTCGAAAGCCTCCAGAATCCCCCGGTCACGTTCTGTGTTGCTGCCGAGATCGTCTGCATTGATAATTAATGAAATCATGGGGCTATATTAATGCAGGTTGGCTTTCCTGGCAAAAGCTTTGCTGAGAGAAAGGATAAATACTTCGACAAGCTGCTAG
>JAUWTX010000077.1 GCA_030614505.1 Desulfuromonadales bacterium | reverse complement strand
ATTGCCAACATAATGTCAACACATAGCCCACCCATCGTACCGTTGCCAAGCTTATAATATTTGGGAGCACTCTCCTGGGCTGCGGTTGTCAATTCAACAGCAAGGGAAGGAGAGGACAACCCGATCCAGGCAAGAACAACAATTCCTATCAGCGTACTTTTTCTCAAAACCACCCCAAAGCCCCTCCCAACAAACCTGCGGCCAAAGATTAACCCTTACTCATCCTTACACTTGACATAAACCATGTCAAACTCAAAATCCGGCGGGAGAAATCCCATAAACTCACAAAAGCCCTTTTCTCCTTCATCCCGTCAACTATGGAAATGTCGATAAATCTCCCCAGCTATCGAGACCGGCAGGCTCGGCATCGCCCGCAGATCATCCAGGCTGGCAACCTTGATTTTTTTCAAGCTGCCGAAATGCTTCAAGAGCGCCCTCTGTCGTTTCGGTCCGACCCCCGGAATATCACTCAAAGAAGACTGCAATTGGGCCTTACCTCTCACCTTACGATGGTGAGTGACGGCAAAACGGTGTGCTTCATCACGCAAACGCTCAAGAAGAAAAAGGGCTGCAGAACCACGCCTTAAGATCACCGGGTTCTTGCGACCGGGCAGAAAGAACCTTTCCTCGCTACGCTCGACAGCTCGCCCACGAACATTCGCCTTGACGCGGGCTTTAGCAATCCCGGCAATATCGATTGTTCCTGTGAGATTCAGCTCGTCAAGCACCATGGTCAGAACACCCAATTGCCCCTTGCCACCATCTATGAGAATAAAGTCGGGAAGATTGTTCTCACCTTGACCACGTTGCAGACGTCTCTGCAAGACCTCATATAAAGCCGCATAATCATCAGTACCGACCACAGTTTTCACCCGATAATGCCGGTATTCGGACGGTGCCGGTTCGCCATTCAGCACAACTGCCATGCTGGCAACAGTGGCCTGGCCCTGGATCGTTGATACATCGAAGCACTCCATACGCTGCGGCTGTCGCTGCAAGTGTAGACGCTGTTCAATTTCACCAAGGACCCGGCGACGGGCTTCGTCGCGACTTCCGCGCTCCTGCCACGCCTCCTCTGCATTGCGGTTGGCCAATTCAACCAGGTTACGGCGTTCACCACGCTGCGGCATCACGACACGAACCTTGCGACCGCGTCGCTCTGTGAGCCATTCCGAGAGGGGCGCTGTCCCTTCCACTCTAATTGGCAGCACAACCTCATCCGGAATCGGCACATCACGACCATAAAACTGAACCAGGAACGCTGCCAGGAGTTCATCTTCGTCACGTTGCCAGTTGAGGTTATAATTGCGCCGTGCAGTTAATTTCCCCTGTCGGTAAAAAAGTATGGCGACCTCGACCTCGCCACCCTGACGGAACATACCGACAACATCCTGATCAATGACCCCATAGCGAACCGACTTCTGCTGTTCGACTGTTTTCTCAATGGCACGGATCTGGTCACGCAGCACAGCGGCTTCCTCGTACCGATGTTCGCCTGAAGCAATAGCCATGCGCTGCCGCAAGGCATCGATAACTTCGCCTTGCCGCCCTTCGAGGAAAGCCAGCACCCCATCAACCAGCTCTTTATATGCCACAGGGGAAATAAATCCGTGACAAGGAGCACTGCACTGACCTATCTGGTGAAAAAGGCAGGGGCGCCCTCGCTGCCGACACTTTGCCGGGGGATAATGTCGCAAAGGGAAGATCCGGTAAATTTCCTTGAGTGTCTGCCGCAGTGCTGAGGATGAAGCAAAAGGGCCAAAATATCGGGCGCCATCCTGACGCACTTGTCGGACGACTTCCATCATCGGGAATTCGTCACGAAGATCAATTCGCAAAGAAACGAAAGTTTTGTCGTCGCGCAAATGGATATTGTAGCGTGGGCGATGCTTTTTAATCAGGGTGTTCTCGAGGCTCAGTGCTTCTTTTTCCGTGTCGGTGACGATCGTGTCGATGGCTGTAGCACGTTCCATCAGGAACTTGATCTGCGGCCGCGTGTCACGCTCGGCCTGCAGATAACTGCGTAGGCGTGCCCGCAGATTTTTCGCCTTGCCGACATAAAGAATTTCACCGGCGGCATCCTTCATCAGGTAAACGCCGGCAGAGGTCGGTTGCCTGCGAAGATCAAAACTTGTCACAGAAGCTCCTTGCAACTACCTAAACAATCGATTATCTTCATGATATGCTGATTTTAAGCAGTACTTCCATCTGCACATTTTTAAATTAACAACGCTCAAAAGGGGTGTCAACCACAGCCTCTTCCGGAGGAGAATTTACATGCTTCGATCCTCTCTCATTATCCTGATTTTATTTGCCCTGACTATCCCGTCGCTTTTAGTCGCCGGCGATAACCTGGCTGTTCTTGAAACTGTCGTTGAAGCGAACAGACAGGTTCAGCCGGGCCTGCAGAACTATCGGGCAACCGTGGAAACATCACGGATTGAAGAGATGATGGCCAGGTTGACCAGCGGCATGCCTCCAGACGTCAAACCGCCACCGTCTCCTGTCATCACCAAATTCTGGCAACGCACCGGCGAAAGTCTTGTCTTCGCCAAACAGACTCAGCCACATCCTTATGTCGAAAAAATGGTCAAACAAGCATCTGCCAACCTGGCCGTTGAACTCAACGAAATGCTGCTGCCGGCCGCTCAAGCTGAGCAGCGTCGCGAATTGGCAAAAGGAGCTGACATCAAATTGAGCGAGGTCGCCCTGGCTGACAGCCTTATGCACCGACTGGAAATTACTTTCAAAAAGCCGATTGATCTCAACGAGGCTTTTTATGTGAGCGGCATGCGCCTGCCACAGAAGCAGATCAAAACCCTGACCTTTGATATCGACACCAAGACAAACACCGTCAACGAACTGAGTCTTGTTACCGATAACGGACTGCAGTTGACTGTTGAAGTCCGCTACCTCGAGGTTGTCGGTGGGTATCTTCCGGAACGCTTCCAGATCACCAGTCCGGACGGCAAAATCGATGATCTTTTTGAAGTCAAATTCACAGAGATAGACAGCTATCTCCTGCCGGCAAGCATGCTGCGCATTATCCGACGGCCGGAACTTCAGGAGAACCTGGAAATCTTTTTTAAAGGATACCAGGTAAATCAGCCAATAACCGAGGACATCCAGTCCCGACTAGAAAGCCACCGGGTTCAGTGAGTTCATGGTGAATGATAAAGTATAAGTCATTGATTCAGGAGCAAGTAACAGGAGAAGCTGATGGACCCCCTCTGGAATAACATCTTCCGCAAAAAACTCGACGAAGACTCCCTGGCCCATTTCCTCAAGCACCTGCCGATTTTCCTGGAGCTCTCGTCGCGCGCCTTGACGATGCTTGAGAATGTCGTGCACATTCGCAACTACAACGCGAATGAGACTGTTTTTGAGGAGAATGACCCCGGTTCCGGCATGTACATGATCCGTAGCGGCATGGTCAAGATTTACGCCAGAGACCAAAACGGTACAGAGCATGAACTGGCCACCCTCAGCCCGGGTGATTTTTTCGGTGAAACCACCCTGACCGCACCAGCGCCTCGCAGTGCTTCAGCACGAACCATGGAAAACACGGAGTTGGTCGGCCTGTTCCGCGCAGACATCCTCGAACTTGCAGAGAAGCACCCTGCCGTTTCCAGCAGCATCCTTCTGGGGTTGACCAGGGTTGTCAGCGAGCGACTCCAGGCGGCCAGTCTGGAGATCCGCCGACTGCAGAACCAGGCCGGAGGACATATCTCTCCTGAGAATGTCGAAACATGAGTAATCTCTCGCAAAATCAGCGCGGCTGGACTCGTGCCCGGGTTGCCACGGCATTCCTGGTCCTCACAGCGGCCATCGCCTGCGGCCTGTCAATTTACTCATCGGCATCTTCACTGACCGGTCTTTCACGTACGGGCTTTTCCGTTCTCTTTCTGCCGTTGCTCCTCTCGCTGGTGCTGGCTTTTCTCCTCGATCCTCCAGTCACACAACTCGAAAAGTTCTTCTCCCGCACCGGCAGTATCTTCATTGTCTATGTTCTGAGCCTGGGACTGGCCTTTCTGGCGGCCCTCTGGCTGACTCCTCACTGGCAGGGGTTCTGGGACAACATGGGAACCGATTTCCCGCGCTACACCACTCGGGTGATCGAATCCGTGCAAAACGTCGTGGCCGCCCTGCACGATCGTTTCCCGGTGATAGAGAGCTACAACTTTCCGATGAAGATTCGCAGTTGGGCAGAACAGTTGATGGCGGCGATGCTTGCAGAGACTCCGCAATCCGCGCTCAAAGTCGGTGGCCTGATGATTATCGTACCGCTCTTCACTTTCTTTTTCCTGCGTGATGGCCGCAAAATCATACGTGCATGTGTGGCACTCTCCCCGAACCGGTACTTCGAGATGGTTCGCGATCTTTCTTACCTGATCAGCCGCCAGCTATCCCATTTTGTGCGCGGCAGGATTCTCGAGGCGCTGATCGTCGGGATGGTCATCACAGTCGGTCTTTCGTTCACCGACATCCGTTATGCTCCACTGCTCGGCATCTTCGCCGGTGTCACCAACCTGATTCCCTATATCGGCCCAATCATCGGCATGGTCCCGGGGATTCTGATCGCTTTTGTTGACCTTGGCGTTAGTGGACAGTTCTGGTGGATCGTCATTCTTTATATCCTGATCGCCCAGGTGTTGATCGATAACTTTATCCTGATTCCGATTCTCATTTCCCGGGTCTCCAACCTCCACCCGCTACTGGTCTTTTTTGCTATCATCGTCGGCGGAAAGCTGTACGGTATCATCGGTATGATCATCGGCGTGCCGATCGTCAGCGTGATCAAAATCACCCTGCTGGAGGTTCGCACTTACCGGCGCACCTTCCGCCTGCCCGAATCCGCCCTCGAAAGTGACCGACCACATTAACATCCGTCTGGGTCCGTGGCTAAATAACGGATCCCGTATCCATACAGGCAACAGATGAATTTTTTTGCAACGACAGCCAAGGGTCTGGAAGAAGTCCTCGCCGCAGAATTAACAACCTTTGGTGCCCGCAAGGTTGTACCAGCCAATGGTGGAGTTAACTTTAGCGGTCCCCCGAGGGACGGCTACCGGGCCTGTCTCTGGCTGCGTACGGCCAACCGCGTACTGCAACCGATCACCAGCTTTCCCTGCCCCTCTCAAGAAGCTCTTTACGAGGGCGTTTATGCGCTTAACTGGGAAGACCTCCTGACCCCACGCATGACTCTGGCCGTGGACGCCAACGTGCGTGATTCAGCACTTACCCACTCTCGTTTTGCCGCCTTGAAAACCAAGGACGCCATCGTTGACAAAATCAGGGATCGCTGTGGTCAAAGACCGAACGTTGATCCCAAAGATCCCGACATGCGCATCAACCTTCACCTGTCCCGGAATCACTGCACCATCAGCCTCGACCTGGCAGGAACCGGTCTGCATCGACGCGGTTATCGCCGTGACCCGACCATCGCGCCACTCAAGGAAACTCTGGCTGCAGGCCTGGTGGCCCTAACCGGTTGGGACCAAAAAACCCATTTTGTTGATCCCATGTGCGGTTCTGGCAGCCTGCCGCTTGAAGCCGCCCTGCTCGCCAGCAACGTTGCCCCCGGCCTGCTCTCTCCAAACTTCGGCTTTCAGCGCTGGCCCGACTTCGATGCTTCGGCCTGGCAGGAGTTGCTTGAGGAAGCTGAGGAAGCTCGCAAGACGCTTCCTGCCAACCTGATTTTCGGCAGTGATCGAGACCAGCGCGCAGTTGACCTGGCCAGACGCAATGCTGAAAACTCCGGGATTGGTACACAGGTCCGCTGGTTTTACAGTGACTTTTCCAAACTGGAACCACCGGCAGATCACGGCACACTGATCTGCAACCCGCCCTACGGCGAACGGATCGGTGAGGAGGTGGAACTTGAAGCCTTCTACCGCAAGATCGGCGACACCCTCAAACAGAACTGGAAAGGCTGGACCGCCTGGGTCTTTACCGGTAATCTCGCTCTCGCCAAACGCGTTGGGCTTAAACCCTCCCGCCGTATTGTGCTCTTTAATGGCCCTATTGAATGTAGGTTGTTGAAATATGAGCTTTACTGAAAAAAAGTGAGGCGAGAAGTGCGTGGCGCGAAAAAGCGAAAGGAGCCGGGGATTCAAATCCTGGCTCCTTTTCTGTTGTTAACAGGGTTTGCGCGCTACTCGCCGCGCGCCACAAGTTTCATTTGCCTATCATGAAATTTTGACAGCAACACCAATGCCAGAATCGCGCCGGTCAAGGCATACAGCATATCCGACTGGGTATCCCAGATATATCCCTGGGTGCCGAGAAACGCCTCGGCAGATTCCCCCGACATGATTGCCACCCACCACTCGATCAGTTCGTAGAAGGCACTGATTGCCAGACAGATACAGACGACGATAAACGAGAGCCAGCCCCTGCCAACGACTATGGCATTGCGTATCAGGATTTCCCGGGCAATGATTGCCGGCACGAAACCCTGCACAAGATGACCGACCTTATCGTAATTATTGCGCTCCAGACCGAACCAGTCGCGAATCCAGTCAAAGAGCGGCACCTCTGCGTAAGTGTAATGGCCGCCCACCATCAGGATTACGCAGTGGAACAAGATCAGAACGTAAGTCAAACTGGTCAAAGGGAACTTGTGACGGGTTGCAGCCAGTACGACTAAGCCGACCAGGGCCGGCATGACTTCGAGCAGCCAGGTCAAGAAATCCTTGGGATGAATGCCCGACCAGACCAGAGTGGCAAAAAAAATAATCAACCAGAGATTGCGCATATGCAAAATCCCTCCCTCAAGGGCTGGCATAAAGGGTATCCCACACCACCTCAACGGGCAAGAGATATCATTTTAATGTCATTTTAAAAATCACAGTTAATACCTGCTAACATATATACAGAAGCCAACAACACAATCACAACAACAGGCAGGCTGACATGAGCATACGAAGATCTCTTGTCATCACCTTGTGCATCACCCTTCTCTGCGCTGCATTTCTGGGCATCGTCAGCACGGCATCGGCCGGTGTCACAAAACTTTATTATTACTCGGCTGAAAACTGCCCACACTGCAAGGAATATGAGCCCCTGGTCTATAAGCTCGTCGAGCAGCTTCCGGACGTTGAATTAATCGAGAAAGACATCTGGCTGGACCGGAGCGCTTTCGAGGAGATGGTTGCTCTAGTAGCAACCCATGGTGACCTGCCTGTGTCGACGCCAGCCCTGTTTCTGGGTGACAGGATCTGGATCGGCCTCGACCATGAAAAATTGCGGGAAATCGAAGCTCAATTGAAAGAGTGCCTTGCCAGCGGTTGTCCGGATGCCCTGGCCCGGTTGCAGCAGAAGGGTGGCGTTGGAATTGCTGAACAACAGGCCCTCGAAAGCACTATGATTTCGATCCCCCTGATGGGCAACTGGGACGCACGGAAGGTTTCTCTGCCGCTGGTGACTTTGACCCTCGGTTTGCTCGACAGCGTCAACCCCTGTGCCTTCTTTGTCCTGCTCTTTCTGCTTTCCCTGATGATCCATGCGCATTCCCGGATACGGATGCTGACTGTCGGTATAGTCTTTGTCAGCTTCTCCGGCCTGATCTATTTTCTCTTCATGGCCGCCTGGCTCAACCTCTTCCTGGCCACCGGCGGGATCCGACTCGTCACCCTGCTGGCCGGCCTGGTTGCCCTGGTGATCGGGGCTCTTAACATCAAGGATTACTTTCTCTTTCACAAGGGCCCCAGTTTATCAATCCCGGAGAAAGTCAAACCGGGACTCTACCGCCGGGTCAGGGATCTCATAAAATCGGCCAACTATCTTTCATTGCTTGGTGGCACAGCCCTGCTGGCTATTGCGGCAAACAGCTACGAGCTTCTCTGTACCGCCGGGTTCCCGATGGTTTTCACCCGTATACTCACCTTGCAGGAACTGCCAACCTGGCAATACTACAGCTACCTGGCTCTT
>JAUWTX010000261.1 GCA_030614505.1 Desulfuromonadales bacterium | reverse complement strand
TTCTAAGTAGGTGAAAGGACAGGTAGTTTTTGCGATAAGTGGTCTGTATAGTAAAAACATACAGTGCATTATGTTTTTTATATTTTGTTTAGAAGCCTGTCGGACTATCCATGAGTTGGCTGCAAATCCGTCCGTCTGGCCCATCTTTCAGATCATTTGAGTGCAGCCTGCCATATCTTTCTGGTTCGTACATCACAGCAGGTGAGATGGCGACCGTAGACACAACCGGTATCCAATCCAAGTCGTGACTCAGCCAGGAAAGGTTCTTCAAGAGGTGTGTGACCGTAGACCACGGCCTTGCCCCAGTCATAGCTCGAGCTGAGAAATTCCCGACGAATCCAGATCAGATCGTTGCTGTCCTGCTCTGACAGGGGAATGTCGGGGCGCAGACCGGCATGAACGAAAATGTAATCTTCCGTTTCGTAACTATTGACCAGCGTTTCAAGAAAAGTATGGTGAGATGATGGGATTGGCCATCGTCCGCTGTCCTGGTAACTGCTCAAAGTTTTCAGTCCACCGTTAATGAGGAAGGCAGTTGGGTCATGGCCATCGAGATAATCGGCGAACATCTGTTCATGGTTGCCACGCAAAAAAACTGTTGACGGGAAGCTTGCCCCGAATTCAATCAGGTAATCGATTACGCCGGCACTGGCCGGGCCGCGATCGACATAGTCGCCGAGGAATACGACCTGATCGCTGAAAGTCGGCATGACCTGGTCCATCAACACTTTAAGTTGATCAAGACAGCCGTGGATATCGCCGACGGCGAGCAGTCGGTCCTGTTGTCTTGTGTCGATATGCTGTGCCATACTTTCATTCTACATGCTTCTGCACTTATGTGAAGAGTTCGGAGGTGGTTGTCTGTGCCCCTTAATCGCGGCATACTGAACTGCTTTACAAGGTCTTGAGGAGAAGAGAGAATGTCGAAAGCTTTTTCACGTGAGTCCGTATTTGTCGGTCGTGTTCTGGACGTTGGGGTGGAGAAACATCAGATGCCCAATGGACGACAGTCGAGCTTTGAGATTATTCGTCATCCAGGAGGTGCTGCGGTTCTACCTGTGTTGCCCGATGGTCGGGTTCTGCTGATCCGCCAGTTCCGCCCGGCGATCGGTGAGATGATCTATGAAATCCCGGCCGGGCGTCTGGAGCCAGGTGAATCTGCTCAGGAGTGTGCCGGTCGCGAATTGATAGAAGAGGTTGGTTACTCTGCGGCGAAGATGCTGCCGCTTGGAGGTTTCTGGAGTACAGTCGGTTTCTGCGATGAATACATTCATCTTTTTCTGGGGCGTGGCCTCACCGTGGCGGAACAGAATCTGGAACCTGACGAGGTAATTGATCTCTGTCCGATGACCTTTGTTGACGCTTTGGAAAAAGTTGAGAATGGTGAAATCCTCGATAGCAAGACCCAACTGGCGTTACTGCTCTATCAGAAGGCAGGCATGGCAGAGCAGAGGGCAGACATGGCAGAGGTCGAGTATGGAGAATAATCAATGAGTGGTCTGCCGGAATATTATGCTTCGCCCATGCATTTGCCCTTTAACCGGGCTTGCCTCAGCGAACAGTTTGTCTTACAGGGCCCCGGTGATGATCCGGGTGGTCCGGGATACGGAGTGCTGCTCTGTGGCAGCAAAATGCTGGTGGTCAAAGGCCAGGGCCGTATTGTGCTTCCGTACGGGGAATGGCCCGGTGAACCGACACTCTATCTTGGCCGCTGGCAAGGGCATCCTTGCCGTCTGGTCAATTTGAGTCATGTAGGCGGGTTGCCGAAAAACCTAGAAACGTTCGGACTGCTGGATGCAAAACCGCAGTTGCCGATCGACCTGCTCTCACTGGGTGGCATGTGCCGCATGATCCTGCACTGGCAGGAACGTAGTCGTTTCTGCGGTTATTGCGGTCAGCCGACAAGCTGGCTGGCCAGTGAGTGGGGGCGAATCTGCGATTCTTGCTGCCAACATATGTTCCCTGCCATCCATCCTTGTGCCATTGTCCTGGTAACCCGTCCGGGGGAGGTGCTGCTGGCGCGCAAGCCGAACTGGGCTGCCAATCGTTACAGCCTGGTTGCCGGTTTCCAGGAATTCGGTGAGTCGCTGGAAGAGACGGCCATCCGTGAGATTGCTGAAGAAACCGGGATCAAAGCCGGTAATGTTCGTTATATAGGCAGCCAGTGCTGGCCCTTCCCAAGCCAGGTGATGGTTGGTTTTGTCGCGGATTATGTCGGCGGGGAGATCCAGGTCGATACCACAGAGTTAGAGGATGCCCGTTGGTTCCCCGTTGATGATCTACCGGAATTGCCACCCAAACGCAGTATTGCACGCTACATTCTTGATACGGTCTTAAAGAAGACTGCGACATGACATCAGAAATATTCAGTAAACGTTATTTCATTCTGCCGCGTGCCGAGATCGGCCACTTGCGTTTTATCCTGGAAAGCTATGATGGCCTGGCTTTCGCACGAACGCTAGACAAGCTGACGGGTCTGGTGGAGATTGCCTACCCTCCTAGTCGCGCCCGTGACGTCGAGTCATTACTTAAAGGACTCACGGTGGAAGTCGGTTTGCAGGAGGTTGATGCCCCGGAGCAGATACCGCCACTATAAACCTAGGAATTGTAGCTGCCAGATTAAGCCGTAATAAGTTCGATCTCAGGCGGGTCCAGAAGTGCTTTTTTTACGGAACACTGGTTCATGGCGCGCAGGACGACTCTACGATATTTCTCCGGGAAGTCCTCCGGCACATGCAAGGTCATCTTCACTTTTTCAAGTCGATTTGTTTCAGCGTTATGTTCGTTTGTCAGTTCCAATCGCATCCCTGTCATGGTTAACTTGCGCTCCTGGCAGAAACGCAAGGCGTAAAACCCGGCACAGGTGCCCAAAGAGGCAAGCAAGAGGTCGAAAGGTGCGGGGGCGCTGTTTTGACCACCGTTCTGTTCCGGCTGATCTGTGGCAATTGTAAAGTCTTCGGATTGTGCGTTAACTTGAACGCCGCCCGGGAAAGTAATTTCCATCATGATGCAAGTCTCCAGTAGCTTGTTCGTGTAACCCGGCGTTGCCGTCGGACTTAGAGTGATGATAATATGAGCCATCTTAATATGACAGACAGATTGACGTATGAAACCTATCCTTGATTTTTTTAGCTCGGTAAAACTGACCCTGGCCTTGTTGCTGGGCCTCTCCCTGGTTGCAATTGGCGGCACAATCTGGCCAGTTGAGCAAGGTACGATACAGCGTTTCGAGTTGTATTACCAGTCCCTCTGGTTTCGACTTCTGCTCGGCTTTTTGGCTGTTAACCTGAGCGCTTGTACCTGGCGGACCCTGGTTCGGGTCTCTGGTGAAAAAAAACGTTTGCTTGCATTGCTGGAGAGCTCAGGGACGTCTGTTCGCCAGGCTGGCCACGAGCTGTCCCAATGTGATGTTGATAATCTGGCAGGTCGATTACAGAGGCAGGGTTATCGTATTAACCGGTCAAATGACAAGGTTCTCGCTCGCCATGGTTTGGCCGGGCGTTGGGCCCTGCCGATTCTGCACCTGTCGATTCTGG
>JAUWTX010000212.1 GCA_030614505.1 Desulfuromonadales bacterium | reverse complement strand
GTCGACCAAGATCTGTCAGAGCGGCCATCCGACGCAGCAGTTCAAGATTCCCAGCCACATCCTTACCAAAGCCTATACCTGGATCAGTGGCGATCTTATCGCCTGCAACCCCAGCCTTCTCGGCCCGATCAACGCTGCAGCGAAGCGCAGCAACAACATCTGTAACTACATCATCGTAATGCGTGTCCCGTTGCATGCTCTCAGGCCCACCACGAGTGTGCATCACAATAAGACCAGCACCTGAATCTGCGATCATCCCTGCCATCTTCGAATCAAAGGTCAGACCACTGATGTCGTTGACAAACTCAACCCCGGCAGCAATAGCTGCAGCGGCAACGGCACTCTTGCTGGTATCGATAGAAAGCGGCAACGCCAATTCACGACGCAAGGCCTCGATAACCGGGATAACCCGATCCAGTTCCTCTGCCACTGTGACTGAAGGCGCGCCAGGTCTGGTACTCTCGCCGCCGACATCAATCAGCGCGGCCCCTTCCTGAGCCATCCGTCGGCTCTGTTCAAGCGCCGCGTTAACCGTAGCGAAACGGCCACCATCGGAAAAGGAATCGGGCGTGACATTCAAGATGCCGACGATGCACGGAATTTTCAGATCTAACCGAACTGTTCGACCTGCCAGATATTCCGGCTGTGGACCATGATATTCAGTAAGCCCTTTGATTATTCCTCCACAGCAGAAGGTTCTGCAGGTGCAGCGTCATCATCAACAACGTCGGCAGACTCTTCCGAGGCAGCATCTTTGTAATTCACTTCCTCCGAATTCACTTCCTCCGAATTCACTTCCTCCGAATTCACTTCCTCCGAATTCACTTCCTCCGAATTCACCTCTTCCGGTTTTACTTCTTCCGGGCCGAAAATCATTTCCCTGATTTCGCTGCCGTCCATATTTTCTCGTTCGAGCAAAGCCTCGGCAACCTCGATCAGGGCATCCTTGTGCTCGGTAAGAATTTCTCGCGTACGTACATGGTTTTCTTCGACAATCCGCCGGATCTCATCGTCGATGGCCATCGCGGTCGCTTCGCTGTAATTCTTGACATGGCCAAAATCACGACCGAGGAAAACCTCACCTTCTTTTTCGCCAAAGGCCAAAGGTCCAAGTTTGTCGCTCATACCCCACTCACAGACCATTTTGCGAGCAATAAGAGTGACCCGTTCCAGATCGTTTGAAGCACCGCTGGTAATACTGTCAAAGACCAGTTCCTCGGCAACCCGGCCACCCAGGAGAGTACATATCTTGATATTCAAGCCGACCTTGGTTTCGTTGTATTTCTCCTCTGTAGGCAGGTACATAGTGACACCCATAGCCCGGCCTCGCGGGATAATCGAAACCTTATGAACCGGATCGGCCTCAGGAATATACATCGCCACCAAGGCATGCCCGGTTTCATGGTAGGCGGTCACTTTCTTTTCTTCTTCAGTGATCACCATGGAACGTCGCTCGGCACCCATCAAAACCTTGTCTTTGGCGCTCTCAATATCCTCGCGGTCAACTTCGTTCTTATTGGCACGTGCCGCCAGAAGAGCGGCCTCATTAATCAGGTTTTCCAGATCGGCCCCCGAAAACCCAGGTGTCCCTTTAGCGATAACTTCCAGATCGACATCTTTGGCCAGAGGAACCTTGCGAGCATGCACCTGGAGGATCTTGGCCCGGCCACGAATGTCAGGAAGTGGCACAACCACCTGACGATCGAAACGTCCGGGACGCAGCAGCGCCGGGTCAAGAACATCAGGACGGTTGGTGGCGGCAATCAGGATGACACCCTCATTCGACTCGAAACCATCCATCTCAACCAGCAGTTGATTGAGGGTCTGCTCACGTTCATCGTGACCGCCACCCATACCGGCACCACGATGGCGACCGACGGCATCGATCTCGTCGATAAAGATGATACAGGGAGCATTCTTTTTCCCCTGCACAAAGAGGTCACGGACACGACTGGCACCGACGCCGACAAACATCTCGACAAAATCGGAACCGGAGATAGAGAAAAACGGCACTCCTGCCTCACCGGCAATTGCCCTGCCCAGCAAGGTTTTTCCGGTTCCCGGTGCACCGACCAGCAACCCGCCTTTTGGAATACGCCCACCTAGCCGGGAGAACTTTTTCGGATCCTTCAGGAAGGAGACGACTTCTTCGAGTTCGTTCTTGGCTTCATCGATTCCGGCCACATCATCAAAGGTGATCTTGGCCTGAGTGTCAGTTAGAAGTTTGGCGCGACTCGTGCCGAAGCTCATCGCCTTACCACCCCCTGACTGCATCTGGCGCATAAAGAAAATCCAGACAGCAATCAGCAAGAGTATCGGCCCCCAGGACACGATCATGGTCATCCAGAAGCTGTTGGTTTCATCAGGCTCAGCTTCGATCACGACGCCCTGGTCACGCAGCATGCCGATCAGTTCCGGATCGTTCGGGGCATAGGTTTTAAAGGCCGAGCCATCGGCATATGTCCCTGAAATATCTGACCCCTGGATCGTAACATCAGCGATTTCACCCTCTTCCAGAGCGGCTAAAAAGGTTGTGTAAGGTACCGGTTTGAGGTCTTGGCTCTGCTGAGTCATCATATTAAACAGCATGATCATAACCAACGAGATGACCAACCAGAGCGCGAGATTTTTATAAAACTGATTCACATTACCCCCTAAAGGCTGAAAACACCTGAAAAATGCGGTGTTTGGAGTTGTAAAAACACTAAAAACATTACCATAACGGTTCTGCTATCACAAGTCGATTATGACTCGCTTTCAGGAGTCTGTCGAACTATACAGGCCGAAGCGAAAAGCCAGAAGTTTGAGAACAGATTTTGGCTCGTTTGAGAGCTCTTAATTGCAATTATGGGCTGAAAACGAGTTTAAATCCGGGCCAAACAGATGGATTCGCAGCCGGTTCACGTATAGTCTGACAGATTGCCAGGTTCTATAACGATCCGCAAAACCGGCTCATTCTCTCCAGGTCGCCGTCCTTCGCACCGGCGCAGACCGACCACCCAGAGGACTTCATCATCCTTGAGCAGCAGCAGAGATCTCTGCCGCTCTTCTTTCGCCAGTTTAATATCAACGAAAAAATCCTGCAGCTTTTTCGTCCCACTCATACCTGAAGGACGAAGACGATCGCCAGGCTGGAAATGTCGTATCTGCAAAGGAAAGGACAACCCTGTCGCAGCAAACTCTGCGGATTCAACACTCTCACCGCAAGCACGGTCCTCCAAAGACACGCACAACGAGCAACCACCGGGCAGCTGATATGTGCCAGGTTGGTTCAACGTAAGCTCAAAATACTTAGTTGTTTCAGGTTTCTGTCTGCGGAACAAGAGTTTCTCGTAGCGGCGCGCAACCCAGACACCTGGCAGGCTCAGCTCGCCTTGAGGTGGGCCTTTGCTGACCAACCTCAAAATATCTGCGATGTGGGCTGCAGTCATGCCACGAAGATCACCACGAACCTGGTGCAGCACCGACCTGACCACACGACTGGCCAGTGCCGGCGCCAGCTCAAGAAGTAACGGCCGATCCAGAGTGTAGTCATCATCTTGCCACTTGCCACACCGGGTCAGCTCCAGTGAAACCAAGTCTGCCCAAAAATCATCATCCTGACGCATCTGTTCACAGAGACCGGAAAGCTGACTGCTGATATTCGGGTTAAAGCTTTCCAGTACAGGCAGGAGATGATGACGGATGCGATTGCGGGTAAACGCCTGATCAAGGTTGCTCTCGTCCTCACGCCAGGCAATCTCCTCTGATTTTAAATAAGCAAGAAGATCGGCGCGACGAAAGGGCAAAAGGGGGCGCACCACAGATTCATTGACCATACGCCTACCTGCCAGACCTGTCGTGCCGGCACCACGCAATAAGCGCATCAAAAACGTTTCGGCCTGATCGTCGGCATGATGACCGAGAGCGATCAGATCACAGTTGCGAGCTTGTGCTGTCATCGTCAGGAAATCCAGACGTACTTCTCTGGCAACCTCTTCCAGGTTGCCTTTGCTTTGCCTGGCGATTTCTGCCACATCCCGCCGCTCAACGGTCAATGGAACACCAAGACCGACACATAACTGCTCGACAAACCTGGCATCATCATGACTCGTATCGCGTAAAGCGTGATCAAGGTGAGCAACTTCCAGGTACAAATCCATGGTGTCTGCGACTTGATACAATAGAGAGAGGAGAGCAACGGAATCGGCACCGCCGGAAACAGCAACAAGCACACGACTGCCCACCGGGATACAACCGGACTGCACCAAGGATTTATGAAAACGCTTCTGCAGGTGCATTAGCCAACTACCTGAAAGCGCAGAGCCCCCTTCCGGGGTTGGAAGAGGGCTCTGTCAGTGTGGTGGCGGTGCAGAGATTCGAACTCCGGACACTGCGGATATGAGCCGCATGCTCTAACCAACTGAGCTACACCGCCGAAAACCAGC
>JAUWTX010000286.1 GCA_030614505.1 Desulfuromonadales bacterium | reverse complement strand
TCGATCATTTCGAACATGCGGGGATGCAGGACCACGTAAGCTATCTGCAGGTTGGCGATGATGATCTGGTAGAAGAGCCAGGGCAGGTAAGTGATGAAGCCCAAAAGTCCTCGCGCCCAGGATTGATCATCATCACCGTAGAAAAGCAGATCGTGACTGAAATGAGCAACCAGCAGGCAGCAGATCACGCCCAGGGTCAGGTGAAAGGCATCAAACATACCCGACAGAACGACCCAGAAGGTAAACATCGCTACAAATGTGGCAAATTTTGTTTTCATGACCCTCTGCCGTCAAGCAGCATTTCCCGTGCGATTCGAAGGGGGAAACCAACACAAGAACAGAAAATGTAGAACGACTGTCTAACCACCAAAACGCCACATGTCTTAGCATATCTTCATCTGGCTGGTCAAGAGAATCTGGACATGTCACGGAGCTCTTGTTTGTCTCCTTCTACTCGCTTATAATCAGTTGATCAACTGGGCTTGGATTAAAGTTTGAACAATGACAAAACCTTGTTTTACTGTGCCCTGGCTTTACTATGTGAGGTGTTATGGAAGAAAGTCTGAAGGTAGCAGCTATTCAATTCAATATCACTTACGGTGAGATAGACCGGAACCTGACAAAAGTTGTGGCGGCCCTTGACCGGGTTGCAAGACAGGGCGTAAAGCTGGCGGTTCTTCCGGAGATGTGGAGTGCCGGCTACGATTACAAACGTCTGGCCAGGCATGCCGCCGAAACTCCCCGGGTGATCGAAGCTCTTTGTCGACGTGCGGCTGAACTCAAGCTGGTTGTGGTCGGTAGTTTGCCGGAGCAGGATGATGGAAAAATTTACAATACTGCTTATGTGATCGACCAGGGTGAATTGGTTGGCAGTTATCGCAAGTTACACATGTTTTCAACCATGGGTGAGGACCGTTTTCTCAGCCCTGGCGACAAGACGCTGGTTGTGTCGACTTCTGTGGGACATCTCGGCATCGCAATCTGCTATGACGTTCGCTTCCCTGAACTGTTTCGCAAAATGGCCCTTGAAGGTGCCGAGATTATCTGTCTGCCCGCAGAATGGCCCAAGCCTCGCCAGGAGCACTGGCGGACTTTGTTACGGGCCCGGGCTATGGAAAACCAGCTTTTTATAGTGGCCACCAATTGTTGTGGTATCCAGAGTAAACTCGATTTTTTCGGTATGAGCCTGCTGTTGTCGGCCCGGGGGGAAGTACTCGCTGAAGGCGGAGAGACCGAGGCAGAGTTGATTGCAACGTTTAATTACCAGGAGATGGTTGAGTATCGGGCGCAGATTAATTGTTCCGCGGATCGGCGGCCGGAGGTTTACGGGATACTTCTTTAGGGCCGGAACGCGGGACGCGGAACGCGAAAAACTATTAAATTTATTGGCTCCAGGTTTCCTTGAAGGCACTTCAACCTACTACAAATTAAATTCGAATTACTTAGTCATCACAAAACAGAAACGGGGTCTGCTTTAAAGCTGGCCCCGTTTTTTTTGCGTCCCTCGTACCGCGTCCCGCGTCCCGTGTTTATTTCCCCATTGGTTGCGCCAACTTGCGATATTCATCGGGGACTTCTCCCAGCGAGTCGGCAAAGTGTAACTCACCCTTGCTGTCGGAATAGATATAGCGCTGGGCCTCCTTTGCCGGGGACTTGTCTGTGGCCTTGGCCTGCTTCTGGTCTGGGTTTTTGACCTTCTGCGCTGAGGTCTTCTTTTCTTTCTGTTGTTTCGCTATCACATCTTCAACTGATTTAGGTGCCACCTTTTTCTCGCCGAACGTCAGGTCGACCAAGCGGCTGCGAAAGTCCTGGTAGAAATTGCTGACAGCAGCATGGGCTGGATGGAGAGGAGGAACCTGTACCAGAAACTGGTCGATGACAAGCATCATAAGCAGAAAAAGGAAGGTCCAGAAAATCGGTTTGATCAGGCGACGCATAAGTCCTCAGTGTGGATGTTGACCGTTGTTACGGTCGTTGGGTGATTTCCGGGGGCGATGTTTGAGCTGCTGGATAACCGGTCCGGTCGTGCAGCTTGAGCATTCTCCCTGAAACGTCGTGTGGGTGATGTGGTAATCGTGATCCAGCATCTGTTCGAGAGTACCGATAATCTCGCTCTGGCGCAACCGGTAGTCCGGTTTAACGTCAATATGTGCCGACAGGGCCGTTATGTGTGAGCAGATCGACCAGACATGCAGGTGGTGAATGTTGTTGACCCCTGTGACGGCACGCATTTTGGCGACCAGTTCTTTGATGTCAATATGTGCCGGGACACCCTCCAGGAGAATATGTCCTGCCTCTCGCAGAATCCGAATTGCCCCCCAGCCGATAATTAAGACGATCACAATCGAAATTACGGCATCGAGGACAAACCAGCCGGTGTAAAGCATGATGATCCCGCCTAGAATGACGCCGACCGAGGCGATAGCATCACCAATGACGTGTAGAAAAGCACTGCGGACGTTGAGATCATCGTGTGAATGACTATGCAGTCGACTGGCTACGATCAGATTCATGATCAGTCCGATGGTGGCGATGATGAACATCTCTTTGCTCTTGACTGCCTCAGGGTGAAGCAGACGACCCCAGGCTTCGCTGAGGATACCAAAGGCAATCAGCAGCAGAGTGGAGCCGTTGATCAGTGAGGCCAGGATTTCGGCGCGGTGCCAACCGTAGGTGCGGGTGTCGCTGGCCGGAAACTTTGCCAGGCGGATTGCTGCCAGCGACAGGATCAGGGCAAACAGATCCATGAAAACATGGGCAGCATCAGAGAGCAGAGCCAGGGAGTTGGTCCAGAAGCCGCCGATAAGTTCGGCGATCAGGGTGACCGCAGTCAAGCCTATGGCGATTATGAAACCACGGGTGATACCGTGGTCCAGGTGGGCGT
>JAUWTX010000096.1 GCA_030614505.1 Desulfuromonadales bacterium | reverse complement strand
TTCCGTGCAGCGACATGTGCGGTCTCTATAGCGATGACATTCCCAAACCGATTATCAGCGCAGACTGTACCATCGTCACAAAATCTGGGAAAACGATCCATATGCTCAAGAATATGGACTACCTGCGCAATGCTGAAGGAGAGATCATCGGCGGTATTGAATCATTCACCGACATTACGCGTCAGCACGAGCTTGAAGAATCGCTACGCGAACAAGCCGCCACCCTCGAAGCCAGGGTCAAGGAGCGTACAGCAGAACTCAAAAAAAGCGAAAAACGTGTTCGCACCGTTCTCGACAACATGGACGACATGGCCTATATCGCCACGGAAGACTTCAAACTAACCTTCATGAACCGGGCCATGCTTGATATCTTCGGCAACCGGGTCGGCGACAACTGTTACGAAGTCCTGCATAATGAGAAAACTATCTGTTCCTGGTGCCCGATGAACAAGGTCTTCAGCCCCCGTACGGTCCGCGATGAGCGGAAACTTGGCACCCCGGGCAGGGTTTACGAGATCATCCATTCCCAGTTACCGGAAGAAGACGGCGTACGACAGAAACTCGCCGTGTGTCGGGATATTACTGAACGCAAAAAGGCAGAAACCGACCTGAAAGAAGCCAACCGGGAACTCGATGCGTTTGCCCACTCCATCTCCCACGACATGCGCGGCATTCTGGCTCCAGTGGTAACTTACATGGATTTCCTCCGCATAAACTACAAAGATGTCCTGGATGAGCAGATCCTTGAGATTCTCGGCGAAGTCGAACACCAGAGTGAACGGGCCATCGCCCTGCTCGATGATCTTCTCGACCTGGCGCAAGTTGGCCATGTGCAGCCCGGCAAGTACCCGACCGACGTTAATATGATCATCAACGAGGTCATCGATGAACTGGCCCTGGAAAACGATATCCCCCTGGAGATCAAAAACGATAAGCTGCCAAAGACCTGGGTTCCCGAAACACTCATCTACCAGATATTCATCAACCTGCTCGGCAATGCCCAACGTTATGTTCCTGCGGAGAAAGGCCCTGTAGAAGCTGGCAGTTGGGACGAAAATGACATGGTGACCTATTTTGTACGTGACTACGGACCGGGTGTTCCCAAAAAGGAGCGCGAAGAGATCTTCGATATTTTCTTCCGTGGCAAGACCTCCAAGGGGCGGCGTGGTACTGGCGTCGGCCTGGCCATTGTGCGAAAAATTGCCCTGCGTTGCCAGGGCGAAGCCTGGGTGGAGCAAACTCCCGGAGGTGGTGCAACCTTCTGTATTTCTCTGCCCAAGAATCCGACCTTTGGTAAACAGACTGAAGAAGACGCTTGAACAACCCTATGACTTTCAACCATTTCCCGACCTGACATGAGTTTCCTGTCAAACTATCTGGTCACCATAATTCAGCAACGACTCCATAACCATTTCGGCCCGCTCAATTGGTGGCCGGCCGACAGCCCTTTCGAAGTTATCGTCGGTGCCATCCTGACACAGAACACGGCCTGGACCAACGTGGAGCAAGCCATCCACAACCTCAAACAGGCCGATGTCCTGTCCCCTGAGAAACTGGCAAAGCTCCCTGTCAATCAACTCGAGGAGCTGATCAGACCTTCCGGCTTTTTCCGGCAGAAAGCCGCTCGCCTGCAAAATCTGGCAATACACCTGACGGAAGAGTGGCAAAACAACCTCGACGACTTCTGTAGTGGCCCTCTTGTCGCCGCCAGACAAAGACTGCTTGCTTTGTCAGGAATCGGTCCTGAGACAGCTGATTCCATCCTCCTTTACGCAGCAGGAAGACCATCTTTCGTGGTCGACGCCTACACCAGGCGCATCTTTAAGCGTGTTGGCCTATTGAAGGGACAGGAATCATACGACGAAATCCGCCAGATGTTCATGCAGAATCTCCCCGAAGAGGTCCAACTCTATAACGAGTATCACGCACAAATCGTTCAACTAGCCAAAACCTGCTGCCGAAAAGTAAAAACCTTCTGCTCTGACTGTCCTCTCAAGGGAGTATGCCACCACGCAAACCCCTCGATTTAGCTTGACTTATTCAGTAATTCTGGTACTCTTCACCGCTTTAAATTGGCAGCAAACAAGAGACTTTTGTGGAGCGTAACCATGGACTATAAAGAGACACTCAATCTTCCGGCAACCGATTTTCCAATGCGCGGCAACCTGCCGCAGCGCGAACCGGAAATCATGCAGCGTTGGACTGAACTTGAACTCGACCGACTGGTCAGCGAACCGGACCCGGGCAAACCAAACTTCACCCTGCACGATGGTCCTCCTTATGCCAACGGCAATATCCATATCGGCCACGCGCTGAACAAAATCCTCAAGGACATCGTCATTAAAAGCAAGCGCATGCAGGGCTATTATGCGCCCTACGTTCCCGGCTGGGATTGCCACGGCCTGCCGATTGAGCTAAAAGTCGACCAGAAGCTCGGCAAGAAAAAGCGTGAGATGACCAAGGCCGAGGTGCGCAAGGAATGCCGCGTATACGCGCAGGAATGGGTTGAGATCCAGAGTGAAGAGTTCCGTCGCCTCGGCATTTTCGGCGACTGGCAACACCCCTACCTGACTATGACCACCGATTACGAAGCGGCCACTGCTCGCGAACTGGCACGCTTTGCTGAGCGGGGGGGTCTCTACAAAGGGCGCAAACCGATCCACTGGTGTTCGTCCTGCGTCACCGCCCTGGCTGAAGCTGAGGTTGAATACGAAGACCACACTTCACCTTCTATCTACGTCAAGTTCCCATATCAGGATGAGCTCCCCGCAGAGTTTGCGGACCTGGCCGGAAAACCGCTGTCGTTCGTCATCTGGACGACAACACCCTGGACAATCCCGGCCAACCTGGCAGTCTGCCTGCATCCGGAATTATCCTACGTGGCGATAGATACCGGTGAAGAGTTTCTGGTGATGGCTGAAGGACTTTATGCCAAGGTTCTGACAGAACTCAACATCACCGAGTACAAGGTCATTAAAACCTTCAAGGCAGACGTCTTTGAAAAAAAACAATGCCGCCATCCGTTGTATGATCGCGTTTCATTGCTGGTGCTCGGCGATTATGTCACCCTTGAGGCCGGTACCGGTTGCGTACATACAGCCCCCGGCCACGGCCAGGACGACTACCTGACCGGTCTCCGCTATGGTCTTGAAATCTATAACCCGGTGGATGACTACGGTCGCTACCGGAAAGATCTTGAATTCTTCGGCGGCGAGAAAGTCCCGGCCGTCAATTCCCAGGTTACCGCCAAGCTGACAGAAGTCGGTGCGCTTTTAAATGAAGACAAGCTGACACATAGCTATCCACACTGCTGGCGCTGCAAGAAACCAATCATTTTCCGCGCCACCGAGCAGTGGTTCATCTCCATGGAAGCTAACCAGCTGCGTCAGAAGGCACTCGACCATATCAATGACGTACAGTGGATTCCACCCTGGGGACGTAATCGTATCTACAACATGATAGAGAATCGCCCTGACTGGTGTATCAGCCGTCAACGCAACTGGGGCGTACCGATCACGGTATTCTATTGCAGCAAATGCGATGAAGCCCTGGCAGACGGTAAAATCATGCACTACGTTGCCGACCTCTTTGAAGCAACCGGAAGCGACATCTGGTTTGAAAAGAATGCAAAGGATCTGATGCCAGAGGGAACCGTCTGCCCTAGTTGCGGCCATGACGATTTCCGCAAGGAGATGGACATCCTCGACGTCTGGTTCGACTCCGGGGTCTCCCATGCTGCCGTGCTGGAGAAGAACGACCACCTGCAGTCACCAGCAGACCTTTACCTGGAGGGAAGTGATCAACATCGTGGCTGGTTTCACTCCAGCCTGCTGGCCTCTGTCGGCACCCGCGACGCCGCCCCTTACAAAGCGGTTCTGACCCACGGGTTCGTCCTCGATGAAAAGGGCCGGCCGATGTCCAAATCGGTGGGCAATGTGATCGCCCCTGAGAAGGTCATCAAGCAGTACGGTGCCGAAATCCTGCGACTCTGGGTTGCTACCCAGGACTATCGCAACGACACTCGCGTCGGTGGTGCGATTCTCAAGCAGGTTTCCGAAGCTTACCGGCGCATCCGCAATACTTCCCGTTATATCCTCGGCAACATCCACGATTTCGATCCGACCACCGACAGTGTTGCCGACAATGACCTTCTCGAAATCGACCGCTGGGCCCTCTCCCGCCTGGAAGGTCTGGTCAATCGGGTCAGGAAAGCGTACGACGCCTACGAATTCCACGTACTTCATCACGCCCTGCACAACTTTTGCGCTGTCGACATGAGCGCCTTCTACCTTGATGTCCTCAAGGACAGGCTTTATACCTCGCCATCTGAAGGCCTTGCACGGCGCAGTGCCCAAACAGCCATGTACCGCATACTGGATGTACTTACCCGTATGATGGCCCCGGTCCTTTCATTTACAGCTGAGGAAATCTGGGGTTTCCTGCCCGGTGAACGTGAAGCAAGTGTCCACTTGGCCGGCTTCCCAAGATTCGAAACCACCCGGATTGATGCTGCTCTTGAGGAAAAATATGAGCGCATTCTAGCGGTCCGCAGCGACGTCTCTAAAGTCCTTGAACAGGCCCGTACGGAAAAGACCATCGGCCACTCCCTCGACGCACGTGTAGAACTTGCTGCCGATGGTGACCTCGACGCTTTTCTCAAGAGCGAAGCGGAGCAACTCGCCAGCCTGTTCATTGTTTCTCAGGTTGAGATCTGCGACAGTCTGGATGACAGCAGTACCGGCGAGAACCTGTCGGGGCTGAAGATCCGGGTCAGCAAGGCAGACGGAGAAAAATGTTCACGCTGCTGGAACTACGCGACCACAGTCGGCAAGAGCGAAGAGCATCCGGAAATTTGTCATCGTTGTATTGAGGCGTTGACCTGAAGGCAACCGGAACGCGGAACGAGGGACGTGGGACGAGAAAACACCTTGGTAATATTCCGCTAACCATCACCATCTTAACAGCACGGCAGTAAGGTCTTGTTGTTAGATTTTTCGCGTTCCTCGTCCCGCGTACCGGGTTTCTATGTCCAAATACCGTACACTATCGATCATCACCACCGTCATCCTGATCCTCGACCAGGCAACCAAACTGTACGTGGACGCCAACTTCCGGCTTCATGAAACGGTTCCGGTGATTCGCGGCTTCTTTCACCTGACTTATGTGCGTAACAAGGGTGCCGCCTTCGGCATCCTTTCAGACAATGCCGTTCGCATCCCCTTCTTCATTAGCGTATCTATCATTGCCATGCTCGGCATCCTCTGGTATATCAAACACATCAGAGACGATCAGAGACTTGCGCTTTTCTCCCTGTCTCTGATTTTTTCTGGAGCCTTCGGCAACCTGATCGATCGGATTCGCTTCGGTGAGGTCATCGACTTTCTCGACGTTTTCTGGCAGCGCCATCACTGGCCGGCCTTCAATGTAGCCGATTCAGCTATAACTGTCGGTGTTGTCCTGCTTTTTATCGAAATGTGGCGTGAAGATCACAATAAATCTGCGGAGGATTCCGCGTATAAAGCTAAGGAGAATGAGTCATGAAAAAGTTTTTGATTGTTCTGGCTATGGGCATGTTGATATTCACCCTTTCTGCCTGCGAAACCATGAAGGGCCTCGGTAAGGATGTAGAAAGCAGCGGCGAGTGGGTCCAGGAAAAAGCGAGCAAATAAAAAAGAGGCTGTCCCTTACGGGGCAGCCTCTCTCATTATGTGCATGATGATCAAGAAAAGGGGCGGCCGAATATGGGCGGCCCTTCTTTTACCAGCCAATAAAATAGCCAGCTAACCCCAGAGTTAGACCAACAGTAAAATTGATGGCCTTGACGCGAAAAAAGGCCACGCGTGAGTCGGCCAGCAAAGGGAGCATACCGTGCCCGTCCTGAACCACAGAACTAGCCAACAGCACACTGAATGGAACAGCACTTTGCGTGTAGAGTGTGAGAAAGACCAGATGGGGACCGGATTCCGGAACCAGGCCTACCAGACAGGCCGCAAGCAGCATGAGTAGTTGATTGTCCTGCATCCAGCCGATGAGGAGGAAGTGGTCAACCAGCAGGTGCATTAGAAAAAGGGCTCCAAAAGTCCATAGAAAAACCCTGGGCATATGGGTTTTTGCTACATGTTCCCAGAGATGTGTCTCCAGAAAGTGGTCCGGGACTGTTAGCACGATAAATAGGGCCACCCCTGAAGTCAGAAGCAAGGTAATCCTCACCCAGTTCCAAACAGGTGGCCCGAGATATCCAGCCAGCAGGCCAAAGACAAAGAGGATCAAAGCCAGGGTCAGAACCCCTCTGGAGAAGGAGCAATCCTTCCATTGCGCCACTATCTTCCCCTTCGGAAAGCACTCGCAGGTTTCTTCCTCGTGGAGGTCGAGCTCGCACAGCTCTTCTTGCTGATTGACAGCCTTTTTTTTCAACAGGATATCGGTCAAAAAGCCAGCAGCGACACCGACCAGAAGCAGAAGCAGGAAAATGAAGCCGGCAGTTCCAGGAATCATGGCAAGCATGACGAAAGCTTCGTCGCCGCTGGTAGCAATCATAGCCGCAACAACTGCTCCTATCGATACAACCCGGTGTGAATAAAGAGCAACGACCGCGAAGGCACCCATGCAGCCGGGTGTTGCCCCAAGGAAGGCGGCCAAAAGGTACTGCTGCCATCGACTGCCACGTAATTTATCTTGCCACACACCCTGTGTGAGTACATTCAAGTATTCAATAACCAGCATCATCACCAGGACAAATCCTGTGATCATAACGGCATGGGTGATACTGTCTCGAAGGAGAGCAAACATATACATTCTTTCAGGGCATGTCGGACTTTTCAGTCTAATAATTGTCTTTTAAATGCTACAACCATCATAGTGACCGTCAAGCAGATTCAGGTTATAATCAAAAAAACAGCATTATTGATCACGATGAAGGAGACAGAACTTTGTCCAACCCAACCAACATCCATTTAGCCCAACGCGTTACAGATATTACGCCTTTTCTCGCCATGGAAATCATGGAACGGGCCAAAACGCTTGAGGCCGAAGGACGTGAGATCATCTACCTCTGTCTTGGCGAACCGGACTTTCCGACTCCCGAACCGATTGTCAAAACGGCCTGTGAAACGATGCAGGCCGGTGAGACTCGCTACACCCATTCTCTCGGCCGGATCGAGCTTCGTGAGGCTTTGGCAGAGCATTATCGGAATCGTTACAAAGTGACCGTTGATCCTGAGCAGATCATCGTCTCCTCAGGAACCAGCCCTTTGATGCTGCT
>JAUWTX010000108.1 GCA_030614505.1 Desulfuromonadales bacterium | reverse complement strand
CTTCCTGGGTAAACAGGCCATAATCATTGGCAATGCTGTTAATGGCAAAGGTTGCCGACAACCATGTCGGTTCAAAGAAGTGCTCGTCAAACAGCTCGTAGAGGCTTGTTTTTAGCGCGTTGTTTATGAAGGCGTGAGTGGCTACATTACGATCGAGGATCATGCTGGAGTAAAGTTCGGCGTTACGCAACGCCTGCTGCTTTGTGTTGACGTTGACCAGCGAGACAAGTGCCACAGAGCCGATCAAATAGAGAATCAGCAGAGTGATGTTGCTGATGGTAGAGAGTTTCCAGCGAGATCTTGGTTTTGATGACAAAAGGCCCCTCCCACAGGTGTACTCAAATTCCGAAAAGCTATATCTGCCTATAGCTTTTCAAGCCGACGGTGGCATGTTAGGCTTAATCGAGCGCTTACTAGCTTAACCGAAAAGATTAAGGAAAGCAATTGTCTCAAGTTTTCAATATGTTAGCTGGAAAGTGCTGGTCGTTTCTCGGAGATTAAACCTTTGATGCTAAAAGCTGAAATTACAATTCCGATTCATGGTATGAGCTGTCAGAAATGTGTCGCCAAGGTGACTGCGGCCTTGCAGGATGTTGCAGGTGTGGCCGATGTTAATGTTTCTTTGCAGGAGAAGCTGGGGAAAGTGATGGTTGTAGAGCCTGGGCCGAGCCGTGACCAGCTTCTGGACATTGTTGTGCAGGCCGGTTTTCAGACTGTTGCTCCTGTTGAAGAGACCGAGCATGAAACTGCGCAAAACTCCGTAGAGGATAGTAGCCCTTCAATAGGAGCAACCGGGACGAGCACTTTTGCCGTCTATGGAATGACCTGCGCCAACTGTGCACAGACCATCGAAAAGGGTGTTGCCAGAATGGCAGGTGTTTCTTTGGCAACCGTGAACTTTGCTGCAGAGAAACTGTCTGTTATGTATGACGCTTCCAGGGTTGAAAGTGCAGATCTGATTGCCCGAGTCGAGGACCTTGGCTACCGGGCCACCCCTGAAGCTGAAGAAGACCTTCAGGAAGGTCGCACGCAGTTTTATTGGTTGATCTTTGCCGCCTGCCTGTCGCTGCCGATTATGCCGTTGATGTGGTTGGCACCATTCGGCAAAGCAACCATCTACTTTATCTGTGGTCTGTCGAGCATCGTGCAGTTCAGTGCCGGGTTGACTTTCTACCGTAGTGCCTGGAAGTCATTGAAGAACCTGTCGGCCAATATGGATGTGCTGGTCGCCATGGGGATCACGGCGGCCTACGGTTATTCGTTGCTGGCCCTGTTCAATATTTTCGGTCTGTCCGGTGAAGTATTCTTCGAAACCAGTGCTATGTTGATCACCTTCATCCGCTTCGGCAAGTGGCTTGAGGCTCGGGCGAAAGGCAAAGCCAGTCAGGCTCTGAAATCTTTATTCCAGTTACAGGCTGATCGGGCCCTTCTGCTGGTGGATGGCAGGGAAGAAGAAGTGTCTGCCAGCCAGATCAGTGTCGGAGATCGGGTGGTGGTGCGTCCTGGAGAGAAAATCCCGGTGGACGGTATCGTTATTGAGGGTGATTCGGCAGTCGACGAATCGATGGTCACTGGAGAATCACTGCCCGTTGAGAAGAGCCCGGGGGCTGAGGTCACCGGGGCGACGATCAATACCAGCGGTCGTCTGGTTGTCGAAGCAACCAGGGTTGGCAGTGAAACGGTGCTGGCGCAGATTGTGCGCATGGTCGAAGAGGCCCAGGGTGACAAGGCACCGATCCAGCGACTCGCCGATGCTGTTTCCAACTGGTTCGTACCTGCTGTTGTCGTGGTAGCTTTGGTTACTTTTGTCGTCTGGTACGGGCCGGCCGATGCGGGCTTTCTCTTTGCCTTCAAGATGGCAATTGCCGTGCTGGTAATCGCCTGTCCCTGTGCTCTGGGTCTGGCCACTCCCACGGCGATCATGGTCGGCAGTTCCGTCGGCCTCTCGGCTGGTATCCTCTTTAAAAAAGCATCGGTACTGGAAAATATCTCGCGCTTGCAGGTTCTGCTGCTTGATAAAACCGGTACTTTGACCCGAGGTGAGTTTTCCGTCACCGATATGATTGCTGTTGACGGTGTCAGCAAGGAAGAGCTGTTAAGGATCGCTGCTGCAGTAGAAGCGGCCAGCAGTCACCCGCTTGCCCGGGCTATTGTGCAGCATGCCGAGAACGAAGCTGTCGTCTACCCGTCAGTCAGTGATGCTAGGGAAGTCAGTGGGTATGGCCTGGTCTGTACCTTTGATGGTGCACAGGTAGTCGCCGGCAATCAACGCCTGATGGAGCGTGAACAAATAACGGTAGCGTCTTTTGATCAGCAGGTCAACGCGTGGGCTGCTGATGGCAAGTCTGTCATATATGTTGCCAGGGGCGGGCAGGCCATGGGCGTTCTGGCCCTGGCTGATACCCTCAAGGAAGGTGCTGTCGAAACGGTTGCCAGGTTGCGGAAGCTTGGTCTGAAAACGATCATGATCACCGGTGACCGTCGAGCTGCTGCCCATGCTGTTGCTGAAAAACTCGGCCTGGACCATGTTGAAGCCGAGGTGCTCCCCGGCGACAAGCAGGCTATTGTCAGTCGTTACCAGGAACAGGGTCGCTTCACCGGGATGGTCGGCGACGGCATCAACGACGCTCCGGCACTGGCCCAGGCCGATATCGGCATTGCCATTGGTAGCGGCACTGATGTCGCCAAGGAGACCGGAGATCTCATTCTGGTTAAGGGTGATATCCGCGATGTTGAGCGAGGTATCCGGCTGGGGCGTAAAACGCTTGCCAAGATCAAGCAGAATCTGTTCTGGGCGTTCTTCTATAATATTGTTGGTATCCCGGTTGCCGCCGGGCTGCTTTATCCAGCTTTCGGTATCGTTCTCAAGCCTGAGTTTGCGGGGTTGGCTATGGCCTTTTCAAGTGTTTCTGTGGTGACGAATAGTTTGTTGCTGAAAAGGTATGCGAAAAGGCTGTGATTGTTTTGAGTAGAAGGAATATCTTTGAGTAGAAGGAATATAGTAGACAGAAGACAGCACAAAATCCTTCAAACTATGACCACACTTACATTCTGTCTCCTGTCTCCTGTTTTCATTAAAAGGTCAATTCACGGGATAATTGGTGGAAAACAAGTATCTCCTTTGTAATTCCTCTCCTTTTAAGGTTTAATATCTTTTCTTGTTCTCTGTGGTCTTCGTCGTGAATCGATCTTATGCCTGATAAACATAAACCAATCATCGGCGTCATCGGCGCCTCGCAACCATCACCTGAGGGACTGCGTATGGCCGAGACTGTTGGCCGCGAGATTGCCATGCGTGGAGCTGTGCTTGTCTGCGGCGGTCTAGGTGGAGTCATGGAGGCGGCAGCAAAAGGTGCAGTCGAAGCCGGGGGCGAGGTCATTGGCATCCTACCGGGGCCGGACAAGATGTCAGCAAATCCTTATGTTACTCTGGCTATTCCGACCAATATGGGACATGCTCGCAACGTGGTCATTGCTCACACTGCAGAGGCTTTGATCGCGGTTGAGGGGGAATATGGCACACTTTCCGAGGCAGCGATTGCATGCAAACTTTGCAAGCCGGTTTTTGTGCTGCCAGGTGGCCCGCAGATTGCCGGGACGGTTTCTGTCGCCTCGCCAGAATCAGCGGTTGCCCTTGCTTTTGAAAGTTTGAAATTATGAACACAAAAACTGATTGTAATAAGACCCATTCTGAAGAGTTCTCGACAGGGATCATTGAATGGTTGCGTGGCAAGGGGTCGATCCTCATTGTTACTCACGATCATCCAGATCCGGATGCGCTTGCGGCAGCCTTTGCTTTACAACACCTGATCCTGATCAAGACAGGACAGGAGGCAACCATAACTTTTGGTGGCGTGATCGGTCGTCGTGAGAACATGGTGATGGTCAATGAACTGGAAATCAAAGCGAAGTCGATCGAGGCTCTTGATCTCGATACCTTCAATGCGATCTGTATGGTCGATACCCAGCCGGGTACCGGCAATAATTCCTATCCATCCGATCGACGTATCGACGTGGTCATTGACCATCATCAACTCAAAGAGCAGACCCAGGCTTGTCGCTGGGTCGATGTTCGCCCGGAATATGGTGCATCAGCAAGCATCCTTTTTGAATACCTGCAGTCTCAAGATGTCAAGATTGCCACTAAACTGGCAACAATCCTCTTTTATGCAATCAAGTCCGAGACAGAGGATCTTGGCCGCGACTGGACCAAGTCAGACCGTGACGCTTATCTGAAGTTGATGCCTCTCTGCAACAATCGCATCCTTCATGAAATTGCTCGACCGAAATCATCGCGGATTTATTTTAAATATTTTGAAACAGGTCTTAAGAATGCGAAGATTTACGGAAACGCGTTGATTTTTAACCTTTACGATATTGACCATCCCGAAATTGTAGCCGAGATTGCGGATTTTTTGATGCGGGTCGAGGGCATAGAAATTGTTCTGGGCCTGGGCTGTTATCAAAACGAAGGAGTGCTTTCCATGCGCACCAGCCAACAGGAGACCCACGCCGGAGTTCTGATGCAGCAGGTTATCAAGGGCCTTGGAACCGGTGGTGGCCACAGTATGACCGCAGGTGGACAGATTCGGCCCCTGAAAGCTGTTCGAGGCAGTCTAGGCGCCTTGGAGTACGAACTGGCCGGACGTCTGTTAGCTGCTTTGGGTCGAGAACATTCCGAGCCGGAACTTCTGGTTGCCAGGTAGATATGTCTGCGTTGACAGCCTGGCATATCTGGAGTATAAAACGCGCCATGCCTCGTCTTACCCTGCAATCATTCTGTCTGCTCTTTACTCTTCTGGTTTTTACCTTACCTGCCAGTGCGCTTGTTGAGGTTGGCCGCTCCGGTGAAGAGCCGCTGGTTATCGAGGATGTCTATCTTCGTGAGGGAACGGCTTTTGTTTCCATAGACGATGTTTTGAGTGCCCTTGAACTCGAGGGCGAATGGAATTCTGTAGCGCATGTCTATGCGATCCGTACGCCGCACGGTCGGGCAATTATTTCGCCGGGCAGCCAGTTTCTTAAGTTGGGCGACAATTTTATCCCGATTACTCATCGTCCGCGTTTTATCGATGGCAAGCTGCGGGTTTCGGAGGTCTTTCTGTTGCGCCAGTTGGCTCCACTGTTGACCCAACCGTTCTATTACCGCAACCACAATCCCCCAGCACCGAACCAAAGTGAAGATCCTCTTGATCGCTTGTTTGCCTTTTTGTTGCGCAAAAAAGAGCCGGTTGCTGATGGTAGCAAGTGGGTGGTATCCATTGATCCCGGGCACGGTGGTGAAGATACCGGTGCGCTCGGCTTAAATGGCAGTAAAGAGAAAACCGTGACTCTTGCCGTCGGCCAGCGTCTGGAAAAACTCCTGAAAATGCATCAGGATGCTCCGGTTGTACTGACACGCGATGGTGATTACGCCCTGGCCATGGAGCGCCGCCTGGAGGGTGTTGCAGAAGGGCAGGCCGATGTGTTGCTTTCGCTGCACGCTCAGGCGTTTTTCTCCACGGAGACGTCAGGCGTCAACCTCTATATCCAGCCACAGACGGAACGAGATGTCCCCGATGGCGTGGTTGTCGGGAATTCCAGCCTGAAACTTGCCGAAATTCTACGACAGAAGTTGGCAAACAATGGTTTTGATGTCCACGCTATTAAGGAATTGCCGGTCTATCCCCTGGGGCGTGGCGATCTGCCGCGTGTATTGATAGAAATGGGCAGCCTGACCAATGTGGACGATCTCGCCATGTTGCAAGATATGACCCGCCAGCAAGACTTTGCTCGTGCCCTTTTCGATGGGCTGCAGCTGTTTTTTGATAGTTTCTCAGGAGAGCCTCTATGAGTTCAACCACGCAAGTTCGCCATGATGGTCGTCAGACAAACCAGCTACGCTCGATCAAGATCGAGCGTGGCTTCACTCTTTATGCTGAAGGCTCGGTACTCATCTCTTTCGGGGAAACCCGGGTCCTGTGCAATGCTTCCATTGAAGAGAAAGTGCCACCGTTCATGCGCGGGCAGGGGCGTGGTTTGGTTACGGCTGAGTACAGTATGCTGCCTCGTGCAACCCATACACGTTCGGTGCGTGAAGCCGCACGCGGCAAATTGGGCGGCCGGACTATGGAAATTCAGCGTCTGATTGGTCGAGCTCTACGTGCTGTGGTTGATTTTGAACTGCTTGGCGAGCGTACCATCGTTATTGATTGTGATGTCCTGCAGGCCGATGGTGGTACCCGTACAGCAGCGATCACCGGATCCTGGATTGCGCTCGTCGATGCGATTGAGACGTTGCTTGCTCAGGGATTAATCAAGCATTCTCCTTTGAAAAACAGTGTAGCTGCAGTCAGTTCCGGAATTGTCGATGGTCAGCCGGTTCTCGACCTTGATTATGTGGAAGACTCTAGCGCCAGCGTTGACATGAATTTTGTTATGACTGGCGATGGTCGCTTTGTCGAGGTTCAAGGGACAGCCGAAGAAGAGCCTTTCAGTGACGCCGAACTTGATGCTCTGCGCAACCTGGCCAGACAGGGCTGTCAGCAGTTGACACAATTGCAACAGGAGGCAATAGGCCAGGCATGATGGAACTGGTCGTGGCTACCCGCAATACGGGCAAGCTCAAGGAGATACGTCGTCTGCTTGAATCAGAGGATATGACCGTCCTTGGCCTCGACAGCTTTCCAGATGCTCCGGAAATCGAAGAGGATGGCGAAACTTTTGCGGCTAATGCGATGAAAAAGGCCGAAGCTATTGCCAGTGTCACCGGATTACCGTGTCTGGCAGACGATTCCGGTTTGGTCGTTACAGCATTGCAAGGCCGTCCTGGAGTTCACTCTGCGCGCTTCTCCGGAGCCGGTGCCAACGATTGCAGCAACAATCGCAAACTTCTGGATGAGCTGACCTCAGTGCCTGAGAAACAACGTCAGGCCGCTTTTTGCTGCGTCATGGCTCTGTGCCTGCCGGACGAACCGACCCGGCTTTTTGAAGGCAAGGTCGAAGGGATGATCCTGAATCAGGGGCAGGGCGACGGTGGCTTCGGTTACGATCCCCTGTTTTGGCTGCATGAGTTCGATCGCACTATGG
>JAUWTX010000195.1 GCA_030614505.1 Desulfuromonadales bacterium | reverse complement strand
TTGAACAACAACTTCCTGCCGCACACTTCGTCATGTTCGGTGGCCCGGATGAAGATGAGACGACGTTGGCGGAGGGTCTGGACAATATGGAGCAACTCGGCGCCTCGGTGGTTTTCGCTTTTTCCGGTATTCGCATACACCCCGAATCACCGCTGCACCAGCGCGCAATCGACGATGGGGTCATTACCGTAGATACCTCACTGCTCAAGCCGGTCTATTACTTCTCTCCTTTGCTTGATCGGCAGAAAATGGAGCAGGGCATAGAAAATCGTTTCAATGGTCGGGCAAATCGTATTTTCCCACCCTCTGAGGGTTTGAAGTGCATGGCTATCATGAAGGGGTTCGGCTATAGCGGCTTGATGTGGGATATGCTGGTTCGTTTCCCGAAGAAAACAGGATGAGCTAAACCCGGATTTTTAATGGCTGATATAAACTATCGACATATCCTGCTTGTTCATCCTCTTGGCTATCAGGTTGATGCCGCGGCAAATGATATCTCTCGCAAGGCGAACATAATGCCGCCCTTGGGGCTGGCAAGTATTGCTGCCTATCTGGACCGTGCTGGCCTGAATAGTCTGATTCATGATAGTTACGCGCACCCGGATTCCGACAGCCATCTGCGTGAACTGCTGCGTCGTGAACGACCCGGCATGATTGGCTTCAGTTGCACTACCGCCAGCTTCCACGATGGCGTACGTCTGGCGCAATTGGCTAAAGAGGAGCTACCGCAGATTCGCACGGTTTTCGGTGGTGCGCATGTGTCGGCGTTGCAGGAGAAAGTCCTGGAATTCTCCCCGCTGATCGATTATGCAGTAATCGGTGAAGGGGAGCAGACCATGCTTGAATTGGCGCAGTTGGAGGGGGTTGAGCCACTCAATGTCAGTGGAGTGATCTGGCGAGGCAGTGATGGTTCTGTTGTCAATAATGGCTACCGTAAAGACCTGTTGGTCCTTGATGACCTGCCATTCCCTGCTTATGAAAAGCTGACCGGTTATCCGGACGCATACAAATTGCCGATTTTCAACTATCCAAAGGCGCCGAACACCAGCTGTATCTCCAGCCGTGGCTGTCCTTACAGCTGCAGCTACTGTGACCGCAGTGTGTTCCAGAGAAGTTTCCGATATAACTCAGCTGGATACCTCTATAACCACATGAAGTACCTTAAGGAAAATTTCGGCATTAGACATGTCTATTTTTATGACGACCAGTTCACTTTTCATCGAGGTCGGGTCGAAGAATTCTGTCGCATGATGATCGACCAGCCTCTGGGGATGACATACAACTGTGCGGTGCGTGCTGAACATGTTGATCATGGTCTGTTAAGCCTGATGAAGGCCGCCGGTTGCTGGATGGTCAGTCTCGGTATCGAAAGTGGCGATGAACAGCTGCTTGCACAACATCGGCAAAATGCCGACCTTGACCTCCTTGCGAATACGATCCGCACGATTAAGTCATGCGGCATCCGCACCAAAGGGTTGTTGATGATGGGGCTGCCAGGTGAGAGCAAGGAGTCGATCCAGCGCAGTATGGAGTATGTTTTCTCGTTACCGATCGACGATTTCAACCTGGCCAAGTTCACCCCTTTTCCCGGATCGCCGATTTACGAGAATATTCACCAGCTCGGCAGTTTCGATGAGGACTGGCGCAAGATGGATTGCATGCACTTCCAGTTCGTACCGAAGGGGATGGAAAAGCAACAGTTGGAACAGTTGTTTATCGAGTTTTACCGGAGTCATTTCAAACGCAACCGTGTGTTGCTCGGTTACTTGAGCATGCTCTGGAAGTCGCCCGACAGTTGGCTGCGCTTTATTGGTAGTGCAGGGCAGTTTTTGCGTTTTGCCGTGAGTAACAAGCGTTATGGAACATCCTGACTTCGTTGATAAAATCCTGGTCGTTATCCCGGTCTACAACCACGCTGCGACCCTTCGGCAAGTAGTAGAGGGAGTCCTCCGTCTTCACAACCGGGTGCTGGTTGTAGATGATGGCAGCACTGACGATGGCGCCGAAAGCCTGTCGGATCTGCCGGTTGAATTACTGCGGCATCACGTCAACCGGGGGAAGGGGGCAGCAATCAAGACCGCTGCCCAGTGGGGGTTGAAGCAGGGAATGAGTCATATGATCACCCTCGATGCCGATGGTCAACACGATCCGGCAGAGGTACTGAAATTTATTGCCGCGATTGCTGAATCACCACAGGCAGTGATCGTTGGTCATCGCGATTTTGCGCAAGAGGCGATTCCCGGCTCTTCTCGTTTCGGGCGGAAGTTCTCCAATTTCTGGCTGCGATTGCAGACCGGTAGTCAGCTTAAGGATAGTCAAAGCGGTTTTCGTGCTTATCCTTTACTGATATTTAAGCACTTGAATTTCTGGACTCGTCGCTACAATTTTGAGATCGAGGTGCTGGTTCGTTCTGCCTGGGCTGGCCTGGAGTTGCGGGATATAGATATCTCGGTTTACTATCCGCCGGGAAATAAGAGAGTTTCCCATTTTCGTGGTTTTATGGATAACTGGCGGCTGACTCTGCTCAATACCCACTTGACGCTGCGCTCGATTGTCCCCTGGCCGCATCAGAAGATTATCGAGCGACAGGTGGATGAAAGTGAACGGGTAGAAACCCTGTCAGTGATCCATCCGCTCCGTTCGATAAGGCAACTGTTACTGGAAAACAGCAATTCGCAACGTCTGGCGGTTGCTGCCGGTGTCGGAGTTTTTCTTGGCGTCTTGCCCCTGCTTTTTTGCCATACGATCTCGATACTGTTCGTTTGCGGATTTTTCCGTCTGAACAAGGTCGCGGCGGTCAGCAGCAGTCAACTATGCATGCCGCCGATTGTCCCGGCACTCTGTATTGAACTCGGTTATTATTTAAGACATGGTCACTGGTTGACTGAGATTTCCTTGGAAACTCTTGGTTACCAGGCCTTGGAGCGTGTCTACGAATGGTTCTTGGGGTCGTTGTTGCTAGCCCCTCTCCTGGCACTTCTGGTAGGTGCATTAACCTACCTGCTGGCACGGATGGTTCAAAGAGAAGATGCAGAAGCAATCTGAAGAAAAAAATAGCTGGAGCAGTCGCAGTATCGGCAGCGATTGGCAGCACCAGGTCTTTTATTTAGCGATAAAACTGGGCGGCCGGAGAGCAGCCTATTTTATGCTCTATTTTGTTGTTGCCTATTACGTATTGTGCAGACCACTGGCCAGGGAGCGAGCCAGTCATTATTTGTCGCGGCGCTTTCCCAGGAGATACGGCCTGAAGCGTCTCTGGCATTGCTATCTGCTGATTCTCGAGTTCGGCAAGGTGCTGGTCGATCGGGCTGTAGTCGGTATCCTCGGGCCTGAATCCTTCCATGTCAGTCTGGATGGGCGTGAAGAGTTGTTAAAGCTTCGTGATGAGAATCACGGTATGATCCTGATGACTGCTCATGTTGGCTGCTGGCAGGTTGCCATGTCGGTCCTGGAGTTTTTGCAGCGACCGGTCAATATGCTGATGAGGCACGAGGATGGCGACGTTGACCGGCACTACTACGAGCATGCAGGCATCCCTTGTCCTTATCAAACCATTGACCCGGCCGGTTACCTGGGTGGCACTCTTGAAATGATGGGAGCACTTAAGCAAGGGCAGATTGTCAGTGTCATGGGGGATCGTTTGCTCGGGAGTGATAAAAGCAACACTCAGGTTGATTTTCTGGGAGGGCAGGCGACCGTTCCGTTTAGTGCCTACAAAATAGCGTCAGCGACCGGAGCGCCGATCGTGGTTTTTTTTACCCGTAAAGATGGCCCGAAAAGTTACCATCTGCAACTGACCAAGGTGATTCGTGTCCCGCAGATAAAGGGGCGCAGTGCCGAGGCCTTTAACCCCTTCGCACAAGAGTTTGCCGAGGCTCTGGAGGAGTTTAGCCGCAGAAACCCATATCAGTTTTATAACTTTCATAACATGTGGTCGAGGCCACAATCACAAACAAAACCGACCGATGAGGAGTCATGATGGATATTAAGGAAAAGTTAAAGCAGGGTCTGATTGAGGAATTGAATCTTGAAGATGTCACACCGGACGAAATCGGTGACGATGATCCATTGTTTGGTGATGGACTGGGCCTTGATTCTCTGGACGCCGTCGAACTGGTTGTCGTTATTCAGAAGCATTTTGGTGTTGAAATCAAGGATATGGAAGAGGGGCGTCCGGCATTGCAGTCGATCAGCACCCTGGCTGCTTTTATCAAGGAGAAGCAACAGGAATGAGTCAGGCAATTGCCATCACGGGGGCAGGGTGTCTCTGTGCTGCCGGGATGACCCTTGAGCAGGCCTTTGCCACAATGCTGAGAGGTGAACGCAACCCACTGCCGCCGAGAGCTTTTCAAAGCGATCATAGTGAGGCTTATCCCGTCTTTGAGATTCTCGATTCTGTGCCTGCTACCGGCTCTGATGAAGAGTTGCTACGCACGACTCGTCTGGCCATCAGTGCGGCAATGGAGGCGCTTGCCGATGCCAGGTTGGACGGCGAAGAGTTGTCACAGCTGAAGGTTGGAGTTTGCATCGGTACGACAGTCGGCAGTGCGATGAACAATGAAGAGTTCTACTCTGAGTTTCGTAAAGGAGCCGATCCGGATATGGCTCCTATCGATCGCTACTTGCGTAGTAATCCGGCAGCGGCGATAGCAAAACACTATCGATTTGACGGCCCTTGTCAGACTATAGTCAACGCCTGCTCCTCAGGGACCGATGCCATCGGCATGGGTGCCGCCTGGAT
>JAUWTX010000060.1 GCA_030614505.1 Desulfuromonadales bacterium | reverse complement strand
TTAACAGTGCCCTCGAAGTTGAAACGAAACAGGTAGGTCTGGTCCTGGCGGAAAAAATGATCAATCTTGATATCGTAACGGATCACATCGCCGGGCACGGGCAGTCCACGGTGGAAGGTGACTACGGCATCAAGCAGTCGATAAACCGCCTTACCCTTGCTGATAAAATCAATCCCCAGGTCACCGGAGAGAAAGAGATCGGCCTGACCGGCTTCGACAGCAATACAGGTCGGCATACGACCACCGTCAAGATACCAGCGATCTGCGGTAACATCATGTTCAGTGACCACCCGACCGCCGGTCATTGAGCGCGGCTCGCCCTCGACCGTCATGATGCGATCCACCAGCATCAGCGGCTCATCGGGCAACCGTACACGGGTAGGATAGGTATCGACTTCAGCGAACTCCGGCCCAAGCACTTTGGCAATCGAGCCAACAGCAAACTCCATGCACATGTCACGATTGAACATCGGCTCTGGGACTGTCCCCACACAGGGACGGTCCTCGATGCTTTCAAGCTTTGCAAGGTTTTCGCGTCCCGCGTCCCGCGTCCCGCGTCCCGTTTTCGCCAAAGGTTCAAGCCTCGGAATCACCTCACCATTCGCAGCCATCTGCTGCAACAACGACATCTGCAGATTGATATTCTCGGTAAGCGTCTTCTCCATGGTCCCGGCAAATTGCAGGTAAGCCTCATGAGTCCTGGCGTTCAGAGCTGCAGTCTCAGCCATCTGCGCCACCAAAGGATCAGCAATCGCACCCGTACCCTCTACCGGCACAACCACAGGTTTTATTTCTCCAAGGTTTTCGCGTCCCACGTCCCGCGTCCCGCGTCCCTTTTCTTCCATTACAGGCTGAACAGGCAGTTCTTTTTCAGGGATTGGCGCAGGAGCAAACGGGGGGCCACCAATAACGGTGTTGATGCGTGGTCCGGACGACCTTTCGGCAATCTCAATACTCGCCGGATAGAGAACCGAGAGATCCACCGGAACCCTCTCCGCCAGGCAGTTAGCCAGCAGACGCAGGATCAGTGATACAGGCTTCTGGCCAGGGTAGCAGACCGCCCTGGCCATATGCGGCTTACCTTCCAGAATGCTGCCGATCATGCGGCTGCAGGAATTGCCCGGACCCATCTCGAGGAAAAGTCGCACGCCGTCGGCATAAGCCTGTTCGATAGCTTTGGTGTAATCAATGGTGTCCAGCGCCTGGCCAAGAATCACATCAGCAGCGCTGTCCGCAGTGACCTGATAGCTCTCACCAAGGGCGCAACTGTAGAATGTAATCCCCTCCGGCGCAGTCACGGGGAAGGCATGCAGATCGCGGTATGCTTTTGCCACCTGTTCGGTAACTTCACAATGAACCGTCGTCACGCCGCGCAATGGGAAGAAATGGCCATTGACCTCCTGAACCAATGCTTCAACCTGCTGTCGATCGCCACCAACCACACATTCCCGGTGAGTATTGACAATCAGCAGGTAAGCCTTCTCCTTGCCGGCCAGGGCCTGTTTCACCTGTGCTGCGGGCACATCGACAAGACCGAGTACCCATTCGACCTTTTCACTCTTTTTAAGGCCCCAGACCTTACGTGCCGCCTTGCATTCACCGGCAAGCTCCTCAGTAAAAAGAGGCGATTCACTGAGCCGTTGCGACATGCCATCACGATCTTGCCAGGCACCAAGAGAGAAGAGCCCAGCCGATTCACCCAGGCTGTAGCCGCTCACTGCCTGAGGTTCGACACCAAAGCTACGCACCAGATCGCTGATCGCAGTACCGAGCGCAACCTGGCCGATGACCAGGGCATTGTGATTGTCATGAAGCGTCTCGGCCAGCTCGGCTCTCCAGAAATGCTCCGGCAGGAACTGGTGAGCCAGGAACTGGCTGTGAGCATCCTGATCGCTGTAGATTGCCGGCCAACGGGCAGAAAGTTCACGGCCCATACCTGCAAAATGATTACCGGAGCCGGGAAAGACGAACGCTACCTTGCCCTGCGAAGCCAACGGCTCGGGAGCATAAAAAAGGCGGTCGCGGATGCTCGCAGTCAATGTTATGCCGCCGCCGAGCCGCACGACATTGCCTCCAAGCACCTGGGAGGGATTGTTTTGCAGAGAAAGCAAGGCATGCTCGAGTTGATCGAACAACTCCGAGCGACTTGACGCCACCATAGCCAGACAAAGTTTGTTGTTCTTATCAAGGGTGACTTCTCGATGCCACTGCAGTGCCAACGGCTCAATCCCACCGTCAGGAGCCATGGCAACAAAATCCTGAAGCTGAGAGATCTTCGTGAGCAAGCCGTCAACGTTGTCTGCTTCGAGAGCGAAAAGACCCTCATCAAGTGCTCCGAGAGGACGTTCATCAAACGATGATCTGGTTCGCCCTGCCTTATCCTCCACACCCTCGAGCAAAACATGGGAGCAGGTTCCATCAACACCGAAACCACTGACCAGTGCCCGGCGCGGGCCCTCGACCCGGTTGCGCAACCAGAACTGAGCCGCCTCCGGAGCTATAAAGCTGCGTTTGCCGCGCACCCAATCGTAACGCATCGTCTGCAAATTGCGTAAGGGCGGCAGAATCTGTTGGTCCAGACAGAGTGCCGTCTTGATCAGCGAAGCCAGCCCGGAAGCAGCCCCGGCATGGCCGATATCAGCCTTGGCGCTACCGATGTAGCAAGGGTTTTGCGTCTGCCTGGCACCGAAAAATGTACCGAGGGCATTGGCTTCCAGTTCATCCTCAACGGCCAGGCCACTCCCATTAGTTTCCAGGTAACTGACCGATTCCGGAGCCATATCAGCCTCTCGATTGGCCCGTTCAACGGAGAGCGAGTAGGTACTTCTGTCTGGCAACTCCGCCTCGACCTGACCGCCAGTTGCAGTACCGACTCCCTTGATAATTGCGTAGATCCGGTCACCATCCTGCTGGGCATCGTCGAGCCGCTTGAGGATCACCGCCGCCGCACCCTCACCGATCACAGTGCCATCGGCATGTTTGTCGAAGGGGCGTACCGTGGCGCTTTTGGAAAACGCCTGTACCGCATGCCGACCAAGCGCCACGTGTCGACCAAGCACCGCACGCAGATCTCCAGCCATATCGGCAGCACCGACAATCGCTCGGTTGATGGAACCCTCCTGCAGGGCGCGAACCCCTACTTCAAGAGCCCTCAGACCAGAATTCTCCTCACTGGACAGGGTAAAGCTGGGACCGCCAACCTTAAACTCCTTGGCCACCCGACTGGCAACGACACTGCCAAGCGCCCCCATGACCCGGTTGGCACTTAAGGCCGGACCGGCTGACTCGCGCAGGGCAGAAATCCATTCATTGAGTTCTGTATCGGAAAGCTCGCGACCGAGTTGTTTCGCCCACTGACGGGCAAATTTCTGAATTCCCCAACGGAAGCTAAAGCTGGTGGCGTTGAGGTCCAGACCGGTACCGATGAAAACTCCGGTAAAGAGCAGGTCCTCCTTCTTCAGCCCGGCGTCTTGCAGTGCCTCATCGGCGACCTTGAGCATCAGCAACTGACGGGGCAGCATCTCCTCAATCTCTTTGGGTGGGATGCGAAAGGCGCCAGGCTTGATATGCACTTCAGGCACGAAAAAACCCTTGAAGTCGGTTTTATTTAAACCCTCTGCCTCAAACCAACGGCTCTGTTCAGCACCATACCAGTGTACTGGACGTTCAGGTTTAACATCGGGATCACCGCCCAAAAATCGGCTACGCAGTTCTGTGAGCGAAGTCCAGGGGCCGTAATGAGCACCCATGCCGACAATGGCCACAGGCTGACTCTTCTTCTTGAATGATGGTGGGTAAGCAACCGAACTTTTCGCCGGTTTATGCGGGATCCATTCTTCGATCAACAGGTGGGCATTGATACCGCCGAAGCCAAAAGCACTGACAGCCGCCCGCCGTGGTTGTCCCTTTTTGCGGGGCTTCCATGCCTTCGGTTTCTGCAAAATGCGAAACGGACTCGTCTCCAGATCAACACCTTTGGCCGGATGCGAAAAGTTGGCAGTCGGCGGCAGGGTGCGTTCTTTCATTGCCAGCAGGGTTTTCATCAGGGCGGCAGAACCGGCTGCGGTCAAGAGATGACCGATGTTCGATTTAACCGAACCGATCACACACTGTCCCGGTTGCCAATCCTCTGCATCCCAGAGACTCTTCAAGCTGGTGAATTCGACCACATCCCCAACCGGGGTCCCGGTGGCATGACATTCAACCATATCAACATCAGAAGGTGACCAGCCTGCCTGCTGATAGGCAGCACGCATCGCCCGCAACTGCCCTTCGGACGCGGGAGCCAGAAGGCTGCCACCAAGATCGTTGGAAAGACCAATACCGCGAATCACGGCATAGATATGGTCACCGGCGCGCACTGCATCCTCAGTCCGTTTAAGCAAAAACATGCCGCTGCCCTCACCGACCACCAGACCGTCACCTTTGGCATCAAAAGGGGCACAGGTTCCTGATGGCGACAAAGCACGCAGCTGGGAGAAGCCCATCTGGGTATAGAGTGAGTCAGGACGCGATAAACCGCCGGTCAGCATGGCATCAGCTCGTCCGGCCAGCAGTTCATCGACCGCCAGTTTGATGGCATAAAGGGACGAGGCGCAAGCGGCGTCAAGGGTATAGCAGGTCCCACCGAGACCGAGGGACTTGGCCAGGATGCCAGCCGGCAGACCGGCCACATAACGATTTAGTGGATCGACTGACGGCAGCTCCGACTTGTATTCAGCTCCACGGGAGTCTTCAGAAGCCTGGGGACGTTCAGAACCGAGAAGCTTTTCTTCGAAAGTGCGGCCGAGGTAATTCCGGGCCATAGTCGAGGAATGTTCACTAGGCAGCGCCAGATTGCCGATGATGATGCCAACCCGGTTGCGATCGAGTTGGTCAACCTGACCGTCACTGAACGCCTGGTGGCCTGCACGCAGCAGCAGACGGAACAACGGGTCGAGACCGGCCAGGAAATCAGCATCAATGTCGAGGCCATTAACCGACGACGGATCAATTTCGTCATCGATAAAGCAAGCCTTTTTCGAATAGATCTTGTCCGGCGTGCCGATCGCCGGATCGAAGGCCTCGTCGGGATCGAGAAGCCAGCGGCCTTGCGGTGGCTGACGCGAAGTATCGACGTTGCCGGTAATCGTTTCCCAGAAACGGTCCAGGGTCGGTGACATAGGAAATATGCCGCCGACCCCGACAATTGCAACCGATTTGCCGTGTTTCATCCTCAGGCAGCTCCCTGCAGCTTATTACGCTGGAAGCTCGCATTCAGCGAGGCATCTATTACACATTCGTAGTTTTCGATTCGGGCGATCAAAGTACCGCTTGCCGGATCAACAAAGTCAATTTCTGCCGCCGCTTTGCTGACACTCTGGCTGGTCACACGGACTCTGATTTCTACACCGGTTTCAGGGAATTTATCCTGGTACTGCCGGTAGCGCCCGGCGAAAACCGGTAAGGAGCCAGCCTGGTAGCGTTCGAAGCTCCAGAGGATCATCATCTGGAAGCTGCTGTCCAAGGCCAGGGGGTCAGCCAGCCAGGAGTTGCGCAGTGGCTGGTTGATCCATTCTTCCGGACGCGGTGCAGGACGGACCACCGTAGCAATCCCGTCATCGGAACAACCGATGACTTCACGGATGCCATGAAAGTCGGCCCCATGGAAAAGCCGGTCCGGCTGGTAGATCTCTTCAATGGAACGGCTATAAGTCGGCAGCTCCAGACGTTCCATGGCCGGTTTACTCTCCGGCAGCTTGGCCGCCAGCACGATTCTGGCGCGGGAATGGACAAATTGCTGACCGGAGGCCGTGATCCCGGAAAGCTCCACCGGCACAACATGCACCCCGCCGCTCTTGAACGCCTTGCCGGTCATCACCTGCAAGGTATGAATCTGACCCGGTTCGAGGGAAACACCCTTGAGGACGCGCAGGTCGTTGAAACCATGGAAACACAGCCCGGGGTTATTGTGAATCGCACCGTGCGCCATCCATTCGATAAGCATGGCCATCGGCAGAACCGCCTTGCCGTCTATGACATGAGACTTGAGGAACGGGTACTGCTCGATGGAGATCTCCAGATCAAACGCCCTGGAGACATAGATATTCTCATGAGTCTGGATCTGATCTGCGCCTGCGGCCTCTTCACGGCCCCCAAGAATCACCAGCTCTACTGGTCCGCCAGACGGCGTGGCAATCTCCTCAATCAGGTAATCGGCACCGGCTTTGAGATCGATGACGGCGACGCCTTCCCCGGCAAAGATTTTCTTCAGGGCCGGAGTCACCATGCCACCGTCCCAAGGCCCCCAGTTCAGGGAAAGCACGCGGCAGTCGGGACGCAGCCCGGCCTGTTCCTGCGCGATCTTATTAAGAATCTCGTTTGCCACGGCGTAATCAACCTGACCGGTTCGACCGTAACGACCAGTCGATGACGAGAACATCACCATGAAGCGCAGCTCGTCTTCGGCAACAGCTGCAATCAGGTTGCGCAGACCATCGATCTTGGTACTGTAAACCTGCGCGAACTGAGTGGCCGTTTTATCCTTAATCAAGCGATCTGCAAGTACCCCGGCACCATGAACCAATCCTTTGATCGGACCGTATTCCTCGCGGATGTCCTTGACAACTGTCAAGACAGCATCGCCATCACGCAGATCAACGGAACGATAGATTGCCTGACCACCAGCGTCCTTGATGCGCCGTAAAGTACTCCTTATTTCACGGTTACCGAGAATCTCCTGGTACTTCTGACCAATCTCTCTCGGCTTGAGAGGACCGTCGGCATTGGCGATCACCGCCTTTTTGATCTCGGCCTCACTGTTCAAACCATTGAGCCAGGCTGGTTCCGTCTGCGGCTCATCACTGCGACCAAGCAGCAACAGGGTCGCCTGACTGGACGCCGCCAGAGCAATCGCCACTTCAGCAGTCACACCACGGGCACCGCCGCTGATCACCACCACATCGCCATAACTTACCGGCGATTTGAGTGGCTCGCCAGCCAGTGATTCGTCAACCAGTTTGAGGGTATACAGACCATCGTTTGAGAAACCGATTTCCTGGGCGCCGTCAACGAGCAGTTCGGCAACCAGTCTTTCAGCCGTCTTATCTACATCATCCAGATCTGTCGAAAGATCGAAGGCCCTACATGTGACTTCGGGCCATTCGTGCCCGGCGGTCTTGGCCAGTCCAGCCAGGCCACCCGAGAGGGCATCCTTGACTGGTCCGCCACTCGGCAGGCCGAAACGACCGTTCAGACGTGACACCGTCGCCAGAACCGCACTTGCCCTTTCAGCGGTAGCATTCAGAGCCGGTTCCGCCAGCTGCATTAGACGGAAGGTGTTTTGTATGTAGAGATCATCAACTCCCGCCTGTGGGGTCAGTATAACCAGCCCTGCCAGCTTCTCAGGTGGCACCAGGGCATCAAGCTGGTTAAGATCGATTTTCTCGGCGACCAGCTCTTGCGCTGCCAACTGTTGACAAATACCAGACGTTAGAGCCGAGCCATCATCGCCGATCCAGACTACGGAACCTTTAGGCAGGTTGAGTGAATCACGGTTCTTTCCAACTTTCAACGGGACCGCTTTAAGAACTTTACGCTCGATGCCACTGCCCACCGATGGCAGTTCGAACGGAGTTTCGGTTTTTGCCGCAGGTTCCGTAGCACCCGAGACACTCGCCAGAAAATCAACAATCTGACCGACAGTCTGCAAAGTACCCAGATGTTCCGGCTTGATTGCCGGCGCGCCCGGCAGATTGTCCTGCAGGGCGGAGAGAATCTCCACGCGCTTGATCGAATCAATACCAAGATCCGTATCAAGAGCCATCTCAAGGTCCAGCATTTCCATTGGATAACCGGTCTTCTCGGCAATCACCTCAAGCAAGGTGGTCGCCACAGCCTCCCGATCAAGCGGGCTGGCCGCTGCCGATGGTTTCGCTGGCTCAGAACTCTTACTGCCGGCAGCGGTAAGATGATCGACGATCTGGCCAAGCGTCTGCAATACACCCAGGTCTTCCGGTTTGACCGCTGGCGCTTCAGGCAGTTTTTCCTGCAAAGCGGATAGGATCTCGACCCGTTTGATCGAATCGATACCAAGATCGGTATCAAGGGCCATATCCATCTCCAGCATCTCTATCGGATAACCGGTCTTCTCGGCAATCACTTCAAGCAAAACAGTTGCAACCTGATTGCTGTCGATCGCCTTGTCGTCATCAACTCCTGCGATTGTAGCCTGAGCAGTGGTTGACACAACAGGCTCAGAGGTCATACCGGCACTCAAGTACTCTACGATCTGGCCAAGAGTCTGCAACACACCAAGATCTTCCGGCTTGACTGCTGGTGCCTCGGGTAACTTTTCCTGCAATGCGGAGAGAATTTCCACGCGCTTGATCGAATCGATACCGAGATCGGTATCAAGAGCCATTTCCATCTCCAGCATTTCCATCGGATAGCCGGTCTTCTCGGCAATCACCTCGAGCAAAACACTCGATATCCGTGAGCTGTCGATGGTCGCAGTGGCTGCTGGCGTAACAGTCTTCACAACTGTCGAAACTGCCATTCCGGCGCTTAAGTGCTCAATTATCTGACCGAGTGTCTGCAGAGTTCCGAGGTCCTCAGGTTTGACCGCCGGTGCTTCGGGCAGTTTTTCCTGCAAAGCGGAGAGAATTTCCACGCGTTTGATCGAGTCGATGCCGAGATCGGCGTCGAGAGTCATCTCCAACTCCAGCATCTCCTCTGGATAACCAGTTTTTTCGGCGATCACTGCGAGCAGCGTTGCCGCGACAGCACTGCTGTCAACGGCAGAAGCTGTAGTTGACGCAGAGGGCACAACAGGAGAGGCAACCTTCACGACAGGTACCGGAACAGTCTGGCTCGGAGAAACCTGGGGCTGACTCGAAGAAACTGACACCTGAGTAGAGATAACTGGTGACGCCTGCACAACCGGTGCGGAGACAGGAGCCGCGGAGACAGAAACCAGGGGTTGACCTTGCAGCAGCCGATTTTGCTGTTCCACCAGACTGAGGAAGGAACGCGTGGCCGACTCCTGACCGGTCAGAAACTGCTGATGCAGACGCGAAGTCTGCTCCTGCAGATTCTGCAGTGCCTGCATGCTCTGCCGGGTAATCTGCAGCGCTTCCTGCAAAGAACCTGTGTCGGCGATGGTTGTCATTGGTGCCGGGGCGGCAGGATT
>JAUWTX010000253.1 GCA_030614505.1 Desulfuromonadales bacterium | reverse complement strand
CTCAGCCCTCTTTCCCCAACAAGTACTGTCCCAACCAGTGACGCGCAAACTGCAATGCGGTCCGCCCACAGCGTTTACTCTTTTCGTGAGACCATTTGATGGCAGCCTTGGCCATATCTTCATCCCATTGCGGTTCAACCTGGTTTTCGACGCAGAGTCGGGCGATGGTTTTCTCCACAATTTCCAGGTAGAGATCCTGCTTGAAAACATAGAATGAAACCCAGAGGCCGAAGCGATCGGAAAGAGAAATTTTCTCCTCGACAGCTTCGCCATGATGGATCTCGTTATGGACCATTTTTGCGCCCAGATTGTCGGTGAAAAATTCCGGGAGCAGATGACGTCGGTTGGAGGTCACGTAGATCAGCACGTTCTTCGGTGAGGCATAGACTGAGCCGTCGAGAACACTTTTGAGAATTTTGTAGCCAGGATCACCGGGCTCGAAAGAGAGGTCATCACAGAGGATAATGTAACGATAGGGCTGTTTGCCGATCTGCGCAAAAATATCCGACAGGTAATCTAGATCGTTCTTGTCCACTTGGACAATCCGCAGGCCCTCGTCTGCATACTTGTTGAGCAGTGCCCGGACCACCGATGACTTGCCGGTGCCGCGCGAACCCCAGAGCAATACATTGTTGGCAGGGTATCCATGCAGGAACTGACGAGTGTTTTTTTCGAGGATCTGTTTCTGGAGTTCGATTCCGACCAGGTCGTCGAGGTGAGTGTCCTCAATATATTCGATCGGTTCCAGGTAACCGGCGAAAGAATGGCGGCGCCAGTTGGCGGCCGTGGTTTCCGTCCAATCGATTGGTTCAGCGGCTTTCGGTAACAGCTGTTCTACCGATGAAAGTACCCGTTCGAGTTGTTCAACGACTTCAGGTTTCAGGTTCATGTCTTCTCCTGAGGGGATTCGGGGATGCTGGCAGAACCATTGCGCCGCCTGATAGACAGCAATCGACGCAGACGGGTCAGCTGGCTCTGCTCGTCCTCATCATCATGGAGCAGGCTACGCACCCGTGAAGCGGCAGCGATCTCCTTGCTGGTCGCGTAGGCCTCTATATGCTTCTCAATGTCCTTGAGCTGGTAAAGATAATTGACCATCAGCCCGCAGGACTCCTGCATCCCCTTCTCTGAGATGTCACCTAGCCAGTTGATACGTTCGATGCGGGCTCCGTTGCCAAGATGAAAACGGGCAACCGGATCAAGAGGGGCCTGGTCCTTTTCTCGTGGTTCAGTCAGGTAGCGGGCACAAAGCGAGAGCAGCGGTTCTTTGAGGGTGGCGGCCACCTGCTGGTCTTCCCACCATTTTGGAGCATTGAAGACTGCATCCGGTTCTGCAGCTACCTTGAGTAGTTTAGCGGCTTCAATCAAGGCCTGCTCCATAGGCCCTTGCTCATCACCACCCAGAGCTGCTTCGAAATAGGTGGTCAGCCAACGGCGGAAGCCTGGCAAGGGAGACAGGGTTGAAAAAGTTTTCAGCTTTGGTAGCTGCTGGCGAAGACTGGTCACCACCTGTTTGATCAGGAAGGGTCCGAAACTGATCCCCTGCAGGCCTCTTTGGGTGTTGGAAATCGAATAGAAGATGGCAGTATTGGCTTCTTCCGGAGCGATCAAAGGGGCACTTTCGTCGAGCAAATCCTGTACGCTTGCCGCCAGACCTTCAACCAGAGCGACTTCAATAAAGATCAACGGTTCCTCGGCCATGCCCGGATGGAAAAAAGCATAGCAACGACGGTCCGACTCCAGTCGGTTATGCAGGTCGCTCCACGAGTTGATGGCGTGGACCGCCTCGTAGGCCATCAGTTTTTCCAGCAAGGCGGCCGGACTCTGCCAAGTGATTCGTTCCACCGAAAGAAAACCGACATCGAACCAGGAGACCAACAGCTCCTTCAGGTCGCGGTCAAGAGTGAACAGCTTTGGCTGGGATGTGCGATAGGCCAAAAGGTCAGCACGCAAATCAACCAGAAATTTAATCCCCTGGGGCAGGGCATTGAACTGGCGAAGCAACCGTTGCTGAGGCGAAACGAGAGCTTCGCGCATCTGCGTGGCGGTCAGCTGAAAGCTTTTGTCGTCTGCAGTTTCAAGGAGTTTTCGTGCCGTAGTTTTAACCTGCTGTCGATCAACGCAAAAGCTGTCCACCAGGGTCTCAAGAAAGTTCCTGCGGCCCGTTTCATTCAAAGTCAGATAGAGTTCGCCGAGAATCGCGGCGCGCTGACGTGCAGAGACTTCGCCGCCGCGGGTGGACAAGCAGTCTTCCATGAGGGACTGAACACGTTTGGTGTCCGCTGGCGGCAGGTCGGCACCCACCTTGGGCAGGCTGTTGAGATCGTCTGAGCCGAGGATGCCGCTCCAGGCTCGCCGAATATGGTCCCAGCCGAGGTAAAATCGTGAATTCATAAAAAGTCTCCTATTAGACTGCCCACCAGACGGCCAGGTTGATTAAGCCGATCAAGAAGCCAAGGATAGCACCGAACAGGTTGATATATTTAAATTGCTCTTTCATGATGCCCATCAGTAAATCTTCAACCTGAAGGATGTCGAGCTGGTTGACCTTCTCTTCTACCATGCGTGCCACGTTGAGAGTTTCGATCAGCGGCGGGACTTCCTTCTGCAGGACCTCGCCAACCTGACGATAGAGGCCTTCTTCGAGCTCCTCAAGAACATCAGCAGGCAAGCGCTCTGCGAGGCGGCCCAGCGGCCTCTGAAAGACCCAGATCTCCAGCTTGTCTTTGATCACTGCATCAATGGCAGCAGTCGCTTCGGCTGATCTGGCCAGTGTGAGTAACCGATCGCCCAGTTCGTCCTGCAGTCGTTCTACACCGTCAGCAGGCAGGTTTTCATCAAGCAGGCTGCGAAAAGAGCGATCTTTGATCCGCTGCAGACCATTATCGGCAAAGCCGAGCAGCATATCTGTCGTTCGTCGACTTTGAACTGCTTCGACCGAACGTTCACTGATATAACGCCTGGCACCGGCAACTTTCTCGTAAGGGGCCTTTTCCAGAAACTGTCCCAGAGGCTTGTCAAGCAAGCCTTCAAGGCGTTCCCGCAGCATGGCAGCAACCTGCTGCTGGGTCTTCTCTTCGCGTAACCAGTGGGAGACTTCTTCGCCGGCTTTATCGAGAAATTCGGGAATCCGGTTGTAAATCTGGTCGAGGTTGATAAAACCTGATAAAAGTCCGGCAAGGCCACCCAGAGAATCCAGAAACGCCTCAATTCCCTGTCTGCCTCGCTCCGCTAATCGCTTACGAAAATCGGGGTCGTAGAGTAACCCGCCGAAACGTTCCAAAAGTGGCGGGACTTCCCGTTCGAGCTGATGCAGGAGGACTTCAATCAGGTCTCCCGGCAGCAGGTTGCGCAGGGAACGGTCACTTTGCAAGAGTCGTTCGAGGCGCTCATCGACAAAGCGCTCAACAGTTCTGGCCGTTTCAGGTGAATGCAGAATCGTGGTCAAACGTGTATCGAGATGGCTCTGCAGGTCCTGATAGCGAGTTGGGGTCAGAAAACTTTCCAGGTCGCGCGCCAGCAGGGCATCCCCTTTCGTTTTGATAAAATCGCGCAACTGCCGTTCGAAATCGTTGCTGGCCAGGTAGTCGGTTGCCGCACAGACAGCTTTTGTTCGCACCGTTGTTACCAGTTCACGAAAACGTTGCTGGTAACTCTCTGGTATCAGGGTCTCCAGCGAGCCGAGATCACGATCAAGAAAAGCTCTGAGCTTGTCGTTGACAGCCCCCTTCAGCTCACGACG
>JAUWTX010000163.1 GCA_030614505.1 Desulfuromonadales bacterium | reverse complement strand
CCAAAACGCGTCATCAGGCCCACAATTCCCTGGGGAACCGATAAAGGTTTGCCATAGGAGGGTGAGTAGGCCCAGGACATGGCGATTTTCTTGCCTTTAAGCTTATCCAGACCGCCAAAATGACGAATCAGGTGCAAAGTATCCGCCATCGACTGGGTGGGATGGTCAATGTCACATTGCAGGTTGACCAGGGTCGGGCGCTGTTCGAGGATTCCGGCTGCGTAGCCCTGGCTGACAGAAGCAGCCACTTCGCGCATGTAGGCGTTGCCTTTGCCGATGTACATGTCGTCGCGAATACCGATAACATCGGCCATGAACGAAACCATGTTGGCGGTTTCACGAACTGTCTCACCGTGGGCAATCTGTGACTTGCCTTCGTCCAGATCCTGGACGGTGAGCCCGAGCATGTTGCTTGCGCTGGAATAGCTGAAACGGGTGCGTGTGGAGTTGTCTCTGAACAACGAGACAGCCAGACCGCTGTCGAATGCACGGGCGGATATATTGTTTTTACGCATTCCCATGAGAATTTCGGCCACCTTGAATACGGCAGCGATCTCATCGTCTTTCCGATCCCAGGTCAGCAGAAAATCATCCAGGTACATCCCTTCTGAATTGAGTGCGGCCAGTTGCTTGATTTGATTTTGAATCGTGGTTCTGTCCATTCTGTTCTCCATCGTAAGATAAGTTCTATCGGTTCTATAGAAGCCCGACCCGGTCGTTGAATTCCGTGATCAGCTCGTCGATCGCGTCGACCTGATCAAACATCGGTGCCCAGTAATCCTCATGGTCGTTCCATTGTGCGTTGAGCTCATTTACGTCCCTGCCCTGCTGTTCAATCCAGGTATAGTATTTCAGGTTATGTACAGATTTCCGGTCGTAGTATGAGAGCTCTTTTGTATGATCGATATTGATTGAATTGATCAGCTCAATATCCCGCTGGGCATCAGCATCCGTGTAGGCGCCTCTTTCCTGCTCAAGTTCGCCGAGTCTCGACTCGTAAAGCTGCATGGAGTCCGTAGCAATCGACACAACATAGTCGTCTTCGGTCAGCTCGTTGTACTTTGCAAACTTGATCGCTGCAACCATGTTACCGATACCGGAGATGCCGAGCAGATCGAGTTTCTGTGTCAGGCTTTCATCCACGCCATTAGCAACCAGAGCTTTTCGTCCCAAAGGTTCGTTAAATAAACGAATCCCCCGTATGGCAGCTTCATCATCGACGCCAATAGCAAAATCGGTCTCTTTGCAGTCGTGCACCCAAGGGACATGTTTGTCGCCAATACCTTCGATACGGTGGCCGCCAAAACCGTTGTAAAGCAAAGTCGGACATTGCAAGGCTTCGGCTGCGGCGATTTTGGAACGGGGGAACTTCTTCTTCAGGTAGTAACCGGCACCCAGAGTTCCACCGGAACCGGAGGAAGATACGTATCCGGCAAAACGTTTCCCTTTGGTAAGGTACTGCTCAAGCAAGGTTTCCACTGCATTTCCGGTAACGGAGTAATGCCATAGGGGGTTGCCCATTTCATCGAACTGATTAAAAATCCTCAGATCCTCACCGGAGGCTTTCAACTCCCAGCATTTATCAAAGATCTCCTTGACGTTAGACTCACATCCCGGAGTCGCAATGACCTGCCCGGCAATTTCATGCAACCATTCAAAACGTTCCCTGGACATCTCCTCAGGAAGAATGGCAATGGCGTTGCAAGCCAGCAAAGCAGAGATATAGGCCCCGCCACGGCAATAATTTCCGGTGGACGGCCAAACCGCCTTGGTCTTCTGAGGATCAAACTGACCGGTGACAAGTGTGGGAGCAAGGCAGCCGAAGGTTGCGCCAACCTTGTGGGCTCCAGTCGGGAAATAGCGACCTGACAACATGATAATGTTGGCCCGGCAGCCGGTCAGCTCAGGCGGCAGCACAAAGTGGTTGACACCGTCGAAGAGTCCGCCCGTATCCGCAGCTTCATTCTTCCAGGTGATCCGGTAAAGGTTTGCCGGGTTCAGATCCCACAAACCGGTTTTTTTAAGCTGTTCCTTGATTTTATCGGGAACTTTTTCCGGATTCTTCATCATGTCGAAGGTCGGCAAGGTGATGCCCTTTTCACGACAATAGGCAATATTTTTTTCAAGTGTCTCTGGATGCAGAGTTAAATCAATCACGGGTCAGTCCTTGTTAAATAATGTCATCAATTGAGGTTATTAGTGTTTCCGGCACATGGATGCCTTGTTTAGCTGTTTCAATATCTTTCAAGCCGTTTCCGGTTGCCAGAACGACGATTGAAGCCTGATGATCGAGTTCGGGGGCTGCCTTGAGAAACCCTGCAAAAGCAGCCGCGCTGGCGGGTTCAGTAAACAACCCGGTGCTTGATGAAAGTTTTGCCTGGGCGCGGAGAATATCTTCATCCGAGACCGTCATCAATGAACCCTTGAATTTTTTCACCTGGGCCAAAGCATGGAATCCATTGCGGGGCACATCCACACAAATTGAATCGGCCAGGGTAAAAGCAGGCACAGCTTCGAACTTGCCAGTCGCCAAGGCCCGGCACAGGGCATTTGAGGTTTCGGCCTGCACACCGATAATTTTCGGCATCTCGGCAATGAGCCCTAGCTGCAGCAGATCACTGAAGCCCTTATAGACGCCGGACAGAATACAGCCGTCACCCACAGAAACGAACACAACATCCGGGGCCTGACCAAGCTGCTTGAAAAGCTCCAGAGAGACCGTCTTCTTGCCCTCTATGGTCATGGGGTTATAGGCAGTATTACGATTCATACCACCTTTTCTTTGTGAAAATTCGAGGGAGATATCGTAAGCCAGATCATAGTTACCCGCAACCCGGTAAACTGTCGCTCCATACTGAAGCGCCTGGACAAGCTTAGCCACAGGAGCCGCTTCAGGCACAAACAATGTGATGGTCTGCCCCGCAGCGGCGCCGATGCCTGCCATGGATGAACCGGCATTTCCGGTTGATGCCAGGGTTATGTCCTGAACATCGAATTTTTTCGCAAAAGCAGAGACCAGGAATGACGCTCTGTCTTTAAATGAAGAGGTAGGGTTGGCTCCATCGTCTTTTATAAAGAGACGCTGGAACCCAGTACTTTCCCTTAGATTCTTCGGCTCCCATAATGGGGTGTTTCCCACTGGGGCTGATGGAAAGTATTTCACTTCGACAGGAAGCAGATCAAAGATGTCAAACGCTGCGGTAGCCGTACCACAGAGCTTCACATCCAGCACACCACTTAACGGCTGATCTTTGGCCTGGGTTTTTGCACAGTCAGGACAAATGGTCAGCTCCGGTTCAATTTTGAAAGTTTTGCTGCACTGGCTGCAGCAGTAACTGAACTCCATCTCTCAGTCTCCGAGCTTGAATAGCTTTGTACGAAAAGCTTAAAACAAACCTCCGGAGAGGACACCCTCTCCGGAGGCCACTGGTTATTTAACGTGCTGGCTTAATTTACAGCCTTAAGGAATTCATTCATAAGGTCTTCGCCTTCAGCACCGAATTTCTCAACAATCAGCTTTTTAACTGCGGGAGTAGCAACTTTCTTGAACTCTGCTTTTTCTGCAGCAGTCAAGGTATTGACCTTCAAGGTCTTCGAAAGCTCTTTCAGACCTCTGTCGGAGGCTTCGATAATACGGCCCATACCACGGCCGGCCACGATAGCGGACTGTGCGGCATAGCTGACCACCTCTTTTTCACTTGCGGTGAGGCTGTTCCAGAAGTCGTTGTTCATAACCCAGACATAAGGAGCAAAAATATGGCCGCTCAGGGTCAGGTATTTTTGAACTTCCTGGAATTTTGCAAAAGCAATGATCGGAATCGGGTTCATCTGGCCGTCAGCAACGCCAGTCTGCAGAGCCGTATAAACTTCCGACCAGGCGATAGCAGCCGGCTGACCGCCCATTGCGGTGATAATGGCCTTGTGAGTATCCAGGCCCATGGTGCGGATTTTCACGCCGGCCATGTCAGCAGGGGTGTGAATCGGACGCTTGGAGTTGGTCAGGTGGAAAAATCCACCAGAGTCACCAAAACCGATGGTGTGGAGACCGGTTTTACTTTCAATGCTTGCCGCCAACTTCTTACCGAAAGGTCCATCAAAAACCTCATAGGTTTTGCTGATGTTCGGGAATGCGAAAGGAATATCAAGAACACCGATCAGAGGGTACACCGAGGCAAAACCACCGACAGAGTGGATACCGGATTGAATGACACCTGCCTTGACTTGTTGGACAACATCTTTGTCTTTGCCAAGCTGACCACTGGGGAAAGTCTGAACCAGGACTGAACCGTTAGTTCCGGCTTCTACCAGGCTTTTGAAGACAGTTGCCATGGCACCGGTCGGATTGTCAAAAGGATCATCCTTGTTCAGATGGTGCAACTTGATGGTTTTTGCTGCGAGGGCAGTGCTGGAGAAGCCTGCGACAACAAAAAAAGCGAGCGTGAGGACAACGAGAATCTGTTTTACGGTTTTCATCTTAGCCTCCTGATGTTGGGGGCAACACTGTTGCCGTTGACGATAGATACCTTCTAGCAGTCTGTCGGACTCGATAGACTGCTGGTCCAAAACAGGTTGAATGAAGCACTACATCAGCAATCTCGGGATAAACATAGTCAGGTCATCCCAGAATGCGACTAAAAAGAGAATCATAACTTCCACGATCAGGAAGGGAATCAATGCGACACTGATCTTCTCAATCCGTTCACCGGTCACAGAGGACATTACAAACAGACAGGCTCCTACCGGCGGTGTCATCAACGAGATATTCAATGCCAGAACAATCATGATGCCGGCATGCACCGGATCCATACCGATCGTTTTTGTGAGCGGACCGAGCACCGGAGCCAGGATGATCAGTGCGGCATTGATGTCCATGAACATGCCGACGGCCAACAACAGAAGCAGGATCAAGGCAATAATCACATTCGGGTTACTGGATAAAACCAGGATGAATGCCGCTATTTTCTGGGGGATCTGCATGAACGTCATCCACCAGCTTAAAATGGATGCACTGGCAATGATCAAAAACACGATGCCGGTGATTCTGGCTGTTCTGATAAACATCTCCACGATATCCGCAAAGGAGAGCGCCCGATAGACGACGATACCGATGAACAGTGCGTAGAAGACCGCAATGGCCGCAGCTTCCGTGGGAGTGACAATTCCGAACAGAATCCCGCCCAGAATAATTCCCGGCATCATGATGGCAAGAAAACTTGATTTGAACGCCCAGAAAAGGCTTAGCAAGCTGGGTCTCTTCTGGCCTTTTGGTAGATTTAATCGTTTCCCCAAAAGGGCAATGACCGCCATGCATAAGACACAGATCAGCAGGCCGGGAAGAATTCCTGCGGCGAAAAGCCCGGCGATGGAAACACCCATGAGCGATCCGTAAATG
>JAUWTX010000059.1 GCA_030614505.1 Desulfuromonadales bacterium | reverse complement strand
CCAGAAACATAATCTGACACCTGATCCGGTTTCAGCGCACCATCAAGCACCCGCGTTCTGGCAGTAAACAGTCGGTGCAAAAGACCACAATCGCCACTCACGGATGCATCAAGCCCGATTTCGAAAGCCTCTGGACAATAAATCGTTTCTAAATTACAGGCGAGAATGGTGTGTGTCAGTGCTTGAAAAACGTCGCCAGTCATAAAAGTTGCAAAACCGACAATCTGTCCAGCACGGATACGGACCCATTTACTGTGAGTTCCGGGGAGACACAACACCCCATCCAGGATACCAAAATGTGACATTGCACCAAAGATCTGGATCTCCTCTCCGCGCATGACGTCACTGGTTCCGTCGGGGGATAAGGTTCGCGCTCCCGGCAAGAGATAGCCGTCAAATCCATCCGGCAAGGATGTAAGGTTCGCCGAAATGTCTTCCAGCGAAATTGGTGTTTGACAGTAAGGGGCTTCGCGCCAACCACCTCTCGCTCCCGCCATGCCACAAATAAAAATGGGGAGATCATTTCCCTCATCCAATTCTTCAAGTATCTCATTGAGAACTGTGCCATAACCATCTTTTGACACTGTTTTTATGCCATGCCTGCTTTGGGCAGTTTTCAAGATAGAGCCATCGTCTGTACAGACAAACACGCGAAGATTCGTTGTACCCCAATCAACGACAATCATAATTGTTCCTTATGGCAACTTTTTGATAGCACGTTGGTCTACTGCATAAGGCACGCAACCATTTTCTGCGCTGGAGACATCGTCCATGAGATTGCTGGCAGCAATTTGCCACAATCTATCAGCCATCTGCTGGTGACGTTCAGCCACAAGGTTTTCCCGGTTAGGCAAAACGGCAAAGGAGCTGGGAGTTCCCGTAGCAAGAGAATCTGGATCCACGACATCGAGTCGCTGCTCATCTATACGCAGCCACAACAAGTCACCATCCACCAGCTTGCCAATTCCGCCATTTTCGAATGCTTCCGGAGTGACGTGTCCGATACAGGCTCCTTTGGTGACACCAGAGTAGCGACCATCGGTGATCAGCAATGATGAACCTTCCAGAAGCTTATGATGTCTCAGGTTCTGCGACGGAGCGAACATTTCGGGCATTCCAAAAGCCTTCGGTCCTTGCCCTGCGATGATAAATGCAAATGACAACAGCCCTTTGCTCACCAATTCAAGGAAAGAATCCCTTTCAAAGGACCGAACCGAACCGCTTGAATTGTATTCCAATATTTTATCAAGTTGATTTGCCGGCAGTTTAGCGACAAGTTGTTCCAGAACCTCGACAATATTGGGAGAGGCCATTTCTTTGATACAGAGATGTTCATCTTCATAGTAGCGTACAATAAACAGTTGTTGGTCAAAGTGGGCAAGCTGTTGATCCGACATCCCCGCCAACTTGACAACAGCCGTTGACATAAAATTGCCACGCAGCACTTCTACGCCAGAGGTCATCCGGGTTGGAACTGTTCTTATAATAGAACGTTCTCCCAGATCGGCGGCAACCGGCTCAATCAATCCCTTGATTCTCTCCTGCCAAGTTGCGCCAGTCATGGTTGGAGCATCGAGATCCATTGCCACACCGAGATCAGTAAGGATGCGATACAGGCTTTCCATGCCCCGGTGCTGCCGTTTGGCAAACTGTTCGGCTAGCACAAAGGTATCGCGGCCTTCTGTCAAGCTGTGGGCAAAAATTTCAGGGACGGGTGTCGCTTTTCTCACCTGTGCGTAGTCATTGATGGAGATGTCATAACCTGCATAGCGCATGATAGCCGGCAAATGGAGTAATATATTGGTCGAACTCCCCGTTGCGCTGTGTATCCGCACAGTATTTTCAAAGTTGCGCCCGACAACATTCGTGATTCGCAGCTCTTTACGATTTAAACTGCGGTAAAGCATGTCGACACATTCAGCGACGAGGTCTGAAGTCGGAGCGTCAGTCAACAATTCTACCTCAGGTGGGGTTAACCCGAGCGCACTGACCAGCGTCCGCGAAGAATTACCGGTGCCGTTAAATGCGCAAACGCCGCCCTTAACATCACACGTAGCGGCAGCCAGTTCATTCAGAAGGGTTCGGGACTCGTCCGCCGTTATCAGGCCAAGAAGGACGGCACGCTTCAGCTGTCCAGAAAATGCCTCGTCAGAAGAGCACTGCAGGATATAACGCATATTCTCTGCGATATCCCCGGCAAGATCGTCATGTCCTTGCTCATGTGCGTTTGCTATCAAACGGTTCAGGCGTGAGCTGGCATTTTTCGGGATGGTACCGCCTTTGAGAACATGTTCTGGAACAAAAATTGCCCAAACCGGTGCTTGACCACGATCCTTATGGCTACGTGCTACATCGGTAGCTGCTAGTCCACAGATCACAGCAGAAGGAAACTTGTCACAACTCGAAAGGACATACGCTGCATGATAGGAATGGCCTTCGAAGGTAATATTAACCGCTGAGGCTGTATTATTCCGGGAAACGAGCGAATAGCACATTCCGACATTGTTCTGCGCTGTCCCGTCGCAGATCACTGGAATACCGAAGACAAACGGTACCCCACCATTTTGCCAGATTCTGAGGACTGCCAGACTGATGTGGGCCTCGTCCCGAAGATGGGCCGGATGATCGGTCGAACCGGTGATAACTGCAATGCGGGGCCGGTTAATCACCAATCGATGGACAATTTCATCAAGAGTAACCTCACCGGGGTCAAAGGAAACATCGATCGAGCGGACAACTTCCCAAGCTTTGGTTACCGTATAACGAACGCAGATAGGTTCATTGGCGATTCCTTGAATACATTCGCGATAGGGGTTGTATTCTTCCTGAATCGTTACATTCTGAAAATTCTCAGTTACCATTGTAAATCTCCGCTGTTTATCCCTTGGGTCCTATCGAGTTAGCCACATTGCAATTTCCGGGTATGTCAGTATCAACGCTAGAACAACCAGTTGCATGGTAATAAACGGCCATACTGACTTGTAGATATCCACCAGGGATACTTCAGGCGGAGCAACACTCTTGAGATAAAAAGCTGCCGGACCAAAGGGCGGCGAGAGAAAAGACACCTGCATGTTGATACAGAATACGATGCCGAACCAGACCGGATCATAGCCAAGGGATTTTATAATCGGCACAAAGATCGGCATGGTGAGCATAACGATGCCGATCCAGTCTAGGAACATCCCCAATGCCAGCAGGATCACCATCATCAGCAGGATAATAACGATGGAAGGCACATCAAGAGCGAGGATGGCCGTTTCGACAAATCGTTTACCACCCATCAGATTATAAATACCGACAAGGGCACTGGCGCCGATGCCGATCCAGATAATCATCCCGCAGGTCCGCATGGTCACCCGTAATGCAGAATGGACGATATCGTAGTTCAGTTCTCTACGAACAATTGCGGAAATAAAAACACCGATAACCCCCATACAGGCCGCTTCCGTAACTGATGCGATGCCACCATAAATACTTCCGAGGACCCACAACACAATCGTCATCGGCATCAGGATATGTCCGAGGGAACGCAATTTATCCCGACGAGACATGGATAGCTCTTCCTGTGGTGCTGGTGGACCCATTGTGGGGTTTATGTAGCAACGGATCAGAATATAAGAGACGTACAGGAACACCAGAATCAGGCCTGGAACGATCGCAGCAGTAAAGAGATCGCCGATAGACACATTTGCAGTCATGCCATACATGATCAAAACAATACTTGGCGGGATCATGGTCCCCAATGAGCCACCGGCAACCACAGTGCCGATAGCCAGCTTTTTGTCGTAACCAAGTCGCAACATCTGAGGAAGAGCCAGCATGCCGAGCAGTACAGTTTCACCGCCGATGATTCCAGACATGGCTGCCAGCAAAGCCGCCACGACGATCGTCTGCACGCCGACGCCACCCTTGATGCGACCGGCAATCAAGCGCATTGCGTTATACAAATCCCGAGCAACACCGGTTTTATCCAGCAAGCTTGCCATGAGCACAAACATTGGTATTGCCACAAGGGAATATTCGGTAACAAAGGAAAAAACCCTGGTACCAATCATGCCGATAGCATTCGGTCCGAACCAGCCGAAAGTGAAGAGCATGGCTACAAAGCCGGTTAAAAAACCGAGGGGCATCCCGATCAGCAACAGGAACATCATTAGCAGAAAAATCAGGAAGGTCGCGTATCCAATTCCAAGTGCACTTAAACCAAGCATATTGGCTACTCCTCTTCCCGATAGGTACGAATTTTTTTATAGATATGGAGACAAGCCTGAAGAACCAGGACCAGAAAGACAAATAGAATAAATATTTTGGTAATCGTCGGCCAGACACTGTTCCACGCAGAGCCTGAGCGCTGCATATAGAAGTCACCCGCTGGAGTTAATACCGCTCGTGAAGTCATGTAGTACATTGCGTAACCACCACCAATTGAAAAAACAAGTACCAGGATGTCGGTAAAAAGCGCTAACCTTTTTTGCCATTTTTTAGGCAGCATATCCCTGACCAAGGTCACAGATATGTGACTGTCGTTGCTGAAGCAGTAGATGCCGCCATAGGCCATACCCATCCCGACAATAGCGACTGTCGTTTCGTGAACCCATACGGTCGGTGCGTTAAAGAAATAACGCATAACAACTTCATAGAAACTGATTAAGACGGCAATGACATATAGCCATGCGACGACATCGCCTGCCTTTACAATCCAACGATCCAGCGCATTATCTGCCGCTGCCAGCAAAGCCTTTTCATGATCACTCATAATATATCCCGCAATTGATAGAGCAGTATTAGACAAAGGGCCCCTTTGCGGGGCCCTTTGTGAGTAAATCTATTCTTTAGATTTCCAATAGGCAGCTACAGCAGCTGACCAAGTCTTCGCTGTTGGGGAGTTGGACCATTTTGGCCACTGAGTTACCGCAATATTACGGAACTTGGCAACTTCCTCTTTAGGCCAAGAAACAACTTCGATCCCCTTTGCTTTGGCTTCGGCAACTGCGAGGACATCAAGTTTTTCGTGCTGCTCGACCATGTACTGAGCGAAACGGTCTACATTTTTAATCATCACTGCTTGAAGATCGGCAGGAAGTGATTTCCATACATCCAGATTCATCGTCACCTGCATGGTTGGCATGGAATGGAACCCGGGATAAATTGGGAAGCGGGCGATATCATTCATTCCCTGAGCCTGATTTGTTGCGAAAACCGTATAATCCGCAGCATCTATGACGCCTTTATCAAGCGCAGTGTAGACTTCCGAACCGGGAAGGTTAACCGGCGCGGCCCCGACTGCGGCAAAAACGTTATTAACCATTCCCTGTGGAGCACGAAGTTTGATCCCTTTCAGGTCTGCAACGCCTCGAATCGGTTTCTTTGAAACAAAAGCTTCTACTCCAGTACAGGCAACACCCAACAGTTTAATATTGTACTGGGCAAGCAGACCGTCGAAAATTTCATTGCCGCCACCAGTTTTCATCATGTCGAAAAGCTGGAACGGATGGCTCCAGGCACCGACCATATTTCCAATGAGCGAAAATGCGGGATCCTTTCCGGCGAAATAAGAAGGGTCTGTCAAATCACCCTGAATAATATTTGCACCGACAGCATCAAGCGTTTCTGTGTACTTCACAACTGCATCTGCAGGGAGTACCGTGATTTGAATACGGCCCTTAGAATCTTCAAGCACCCATCCTGCCCAGGTTTGTTGGAAGCGGTAGACATCGTCGCCAGCAGCACCAGACGTCTGGAAGGTCCAGTTATACTCCGCCGCAAAGGCTGTCCCGGCAAAAACTGTGAGGATGACTACTAGCGATAAAATCTTTTTCAACATGTTCATAGACCTTCTCCTTTTGTTGTTAGCTCTCTCTTTAGAGCGTTTTTGGGTGAATACTACCCGTTTGCACTACACTTGAAGTCCGACAGAATGACACCATTCACCTGAAGTCCTAGATCGGAAATTGTGTTTTCCAAGACACAACACATTCCCATGTATGCTCCCTCAGTGTTTCTGTTCTCAATGGATGTCAGTACTCGTCGATGGCACTCAAGGCTTGCTGCAGGATCGATATTGGCTTTGTTCGACAAATAGATGGTGTGGTGAAGAGCTGCCTGAATCGCACCACCAATCTGCGAGAGAAATAAGTTCCCACTTGCTTTAATGATGGCCTTATGAAACTCAATATCTGCCTCTGTATTAAGCGTTACTTTACTGGTGCCTACCTCTGAATCCCACATCCGGGAAAAGCTTTCACGAATAAGCTGTAGGTCGATATCGTTGGCACGAATAGCCGCAAGACAAGCCGCCTGAGGCTCAATAATTAAACGTAACTCCATGAGGGATAACAGAAAGCGGCTCTGAGTAAGAATCCCACTACTCCATTCGAGCAACTCTGTATCCAACAGGTTCCAGGAACGGATACTGCGTATCCGGGTTCCTACGTTGGTTTTGCGTTCTATGAGCCCCTTCTCTTCAAGACTTCTCAAGACATCACGCACCATTGTCCTACTCACGCCGAAACCTTTTGCCAAAGCCAGCTCATTCGGCAAAACTTCATCCTGCTTGAGGGCTCCATCGATCACTAATCGAGCAAGATGCTCACGGATACTGTTTTTATTTTTCTTTTCTGAATTTGGCAAAGAATACAAAATGAGGGCACCTTAGAAAATAATTTCAATATAAATTTAGTACGACAATACAATTTCATTTGTCATACTAATACTCACCAAGGATATTGTTCATGTCAAGGAGATTTTAAATTATTGTTTTCTTAATGTGGAGAAAAAGAAAAGTTTCAGGAAAGGGATCGATACAGTGCATATGTACGATCTTAAGGGAGAATCCTCGGATTGGGCAAACAACCGCCGATATGAGACAAGGTAAACAGCAGAGTGTTGCAGGGGATATTTCCAGAAAAGAGTAACAGTGTTAGCGAGTGAAAACCGTTAATGATTTTCACGCTGTTGCGGCAAACTGGTTAGCCAGTCATTTGTAGTCATTTGGGAATGGATATGGTCTTATTTCAAAGCTTAGCCAGAGCGTCCTTTACTTGATTGGTAATCACAGCCCACTGCTTTTCTGCAATCTGTTGCTTGGTGGCTAACCATGAGCCACCGACATTGGCAACCATCGGTAATGCCAAATAGTCATTCATGTTATTCAGACTGATTCCTCCGGTTGGGCAGAATTGCAGATCTTGTCCGGAATAGGGTCCGGCCAGCGCCTTTAACATCGACACACCACCAGCTGGCCCGGCAGGGAAAAATTTCTGTAGATTGCAGCCAAGAGCCAGCCCTTGCTCAATCTCTGATGGTGTCATAACTCCGGGAATGAACAAAACCCCGGCAGCGCTGAAGAATTTGACTATCTCTGGATTCAAGCCAGGGGCAAGGCCGAACTTGATTCCCGCGTCAAGTGCCCTTTGAGCTTGTTTCTTGGTCAGAATGGTCCCTGCGCCAAGCAACATTTCCGGGACTGCCTTGGCTATCCGCTGGATAGATTCTTCCGCTGCGGCGGTCCGGAAGGTCACTTCAATAATATCCATTCCACCTTCAAGTAGCGCTGTGGCAAGTGGAACAGCATCCTCGGCACTTTCTATGGCAATAACGGGAATAATTGGGCGCTTCTTTAATTCATTCAACATAATTAAATCATTTTCGGTCTATTTCAGTTTTGTATTCAGTTACCTGTCGACTCGCGCTCCACCACCACCAACCAACTTTTTCACTTCAGCCAACGAGGCCATCGTTGTATCGCCCGGAGTGGTCATAGCTAGGGCGCCGTGCGCAGCTCCGTATTCAACCGCCATCTGAGGATCATCTAGGCACATCAGGCCATAGATGAAACCGGAGGCAAAACTATCTCCACCGCCAACCCGGTCCAAGATCTCCAAGTTCGAGCGCTGAACCGATGTATAGAACTGTCCATTGACCCAGCACATGGCACCCCAGTCGTTGACAGTTGCAGTTTTAACGCCACGCATTGTCGTTGCAGTCGCCTTGAAATTGGGGAATTCGATCACGGCTTTTTTGATCATCTGCTGGAAAGACCCAATATCCAAATCAGTAAGATTCTCATCCGCGCCCTCCAGTTCAAAACCAAGGCAGGTTGTAAAATCTTCCTCGTTGCCAATCATGACATCAACATATCTGGCTATTTTACGATTGATCTTCTGGCATTTCTGAATACCACCAAACCCCTTCCAAAGTGAGGGACGGTAATTCAGATCGTAAGAAACAATGGTCCCATGTTTTTTCGCGGACTGAGCCGCTTCGATAACCAGATCACCGGTAGTTTCTGAAAGCGCCGCAAAAATCCCGCCAGTGTGTAACCATCGCACCCCAAGCTCGCCAAAAATATAGTCCCAGTCGACATCCCCGACCTTGAGCTGCGAAGCCGCAGTATGGCCGCGATCGGAGCAACCCACAGCTCCTCGAATACCAAAGCCGCGTTCGGTGAAATTCATACCATTACGAACCGTACGCCCGATACCATCGTAGTCAACCCAACGGATCAAAGAAGTATCAACCCCACCCTGAAGAATCAGATCCTCCATGAGCAGTCCAACTTCATTCCTAGCAAAGGCAGTAACTATTGCAGCACGCTGCCCAAAGCAACGGCGCAACCCCCTGGCGACATTATATTCACCACCACCTTCCCAAACCCTAAAGTGTCTTGTTGTACGAATGCGACCCTCACCGGGATCGAGACGCAACATAACTTCTCCCAGCGACAATATGTCAATGCGGCAATCTTTTTCCTGCTTAATTTCAAAAACACTCATTTGCACACCCCTAAAAATATTCGGTTTACTACTAGGTAAAAAGTGACAACGGATGCTTAGACAAGCAACCGGTGAAAATAAGCAGAACGCATTCACCGCTTATGCCAGCGGTTTGATTGACTGACCGACACAGATGGCCCGGAGCTCTACTGCCAATATGCCCCATCCGGTGGCTTGTCGTCCAGCTTGGCATACGGTGGCCAGTAGATTGTATTGCTCGATAAGTTATGTCACCCAAGATCATCGAGGAGAAGAGGAGCATATCTACCCCCCCTAATCAAACACACTCTGCTGGGCAGGATTCTCAAAATCAAGCAATTGTGGCAGTAGCAAAGTTAGCCAGTAAACCTTTTCAATCTATTAGTCAAATATCCAATCAAATATGGTTTGCATATGTCCTTGGGATTTTTGACCGATGCTAAACGTTACCGTCAAAGCAGATATTTTCGACAGT
>JAUWTX010000276.1 GCA_030614505.1 Desulfuromonadales bacterium | reverse complement strand
ATCGATCTCCACCACCTGGTGTTTCACCGCACCGATCTTCGGCGCATATTCGCGGGCCTTATCCAGTTCCACAGAATGCCGCTGACCATAAGCAAAACTCATGGCATAGACTTCAAAACCATCAGCCCGGGCAATCGCCATACAAGTGGTCGAATCAAGCCCACCGCTATAAAGAACCACCGCTTTTTTGTTCATGCTTTTCCTCGTACCGCGTCCCTCGTACCGGTTTTTAGCAATCAGCCCCCAAGTTGATGAATCTTGAGCAGGTTGGTGGTGCCTGGATCGGAAAGCGGGCTGCCCATGGTAATCACCACGACATCCCCTTTGTTGAGCACGCCAGCCTCAAGCACAGCAGCATCCACCGAACGAATCTGCGCTTCTGTGTCACCCTCGATATCGACCCGGATTGAACGCACCCCGGCATAGAGGGCCATACGCCGCCGTACGGCCTGGGAGGGCGTTACGGCGTAGACCGGCATCGGTGGCCGATACTTGGCGACCAGGGCAGCGGTGCTGCCGGTCTGGGTAAAAGCCAGAATAGCAGCAGCGCCGACGCTCTCGGCGACCTTGCAGGCAGCCTGGCCAATTGCTTCCGGCAGACTACGGTTGCCACTCTGCTCAGAGAGGGGATGGAAAAACTGCTCATTGAGTTGCGGGTCGCGCTCAACATCATCGGCAACCCGCACCATCATCGCCACTGCTTCGCATGGATATTTTCCGGAAGCGGTTTCTGCTGACAGCATGACGGCATCTGTTCCATCGAGAATGGCATTGGCAACATCCGAGGTCTCGGCACGAGTTGGGCGCGGGTTGGAGACCATGCTTTCCAACATCTGGGTCGCTGTGATGACCGGTTTGCCAGCCAGATTACACTGGCGAATGATATGTTTCTGGATCAAGGGCACCTTTTCCGGACTAATTTCCACACCGAGATCACCACGCGCCACCATGATGCCGTCAGCTACCTCGAGAATTTCGGCAAAAGCCTCCACCGCTTCCGGTTTTTCAATCTTGGCGATGACCTTGATTGACGCCTGACGCTGAGAGAGTATCGTTTTGAGCTGTACAATGTCGGCCGCAGAACGCACAAAAGAAAGTGCCAGGTAATCGAGTTCCTGAGCTATGCAGAATTCGAGATCAACCAGGTCTTTCTCCGTGAGCGCCGGAGCCGAAACCGTCACACCCGGCAGGTTCATACCCTTGCGGTTCTTCAGTTCGCCACCGATCAGAACGCAGCAATGCACGTTATTGCCAGCAACCTTTTCAACCTGCAGTTCCAGCAGGCCGTCATCGAAAAGGATCCGGTCGCCGCTGTGCACATCCTGCGGCAATGCCAGATAGGTGGTTGGGATCAAACCCTTTTCGCCAAGAACATCCGCTGTGGTCACCACCACAGATTGGCCAGCCGTCAGGGTCATGGCATCTCCCCGCATCATACCGGCACGAATCTTCGGCCCTTGCAGATCGCCGAGAATAGCGACCGCGCGACGGCGATTACTGGAAAGTTCACGAATCAGGGTGATAGTTTCTGCCAGCTTCGCATGCTGTCCGTGGGAAAAGTTGAGCCGAAAGATGTCGGCACCGGCCTCCATCAAGGCCAGCAGCTTCTCCCGCGAATCGCTGGCCGGGCCGATGGTAGCGACAATTTTGTTACGACGAAAAACCGTGACTGGCAATCTGAACTCCATCTTCCATAGATTGTTATAATTTTCTTCAGAGCTGCTAACTATAACATAGCGTAGACCCCGAATTAAACCAGCAATACTGTTGCCGAACGGGGAAAACCTATGATAATAGTACCTGTTCAATTGAGGGTTTTATGCCAAAACAAAAAAACAGACAAAAAAAATCATTGCTCGCCATTCTGATCCGCGTCCTTTTGGGGCTGGGTGTGCTTGGGCTGTTCCTGGCCATTATCGTACCGATCGGTGCTTACCTTTACGTGTCCAAGTCGCTACCTCGCGTCGATACTCTCGCTGATTATCGCCCGCCGATTATAACCCGGGTTTTCAGCGATGACGGAACGGTCATTGCCGAACTTTTTGAGGAGCGCCGAATCGTCGTTCCGGTATCACGCATACCAAAACAGCTGGTCCAGGCCTTTGTCGCTGCCGAGGATTCAAACTTCTTCAAACACAAAGGGATCGACATCGCCTCAATTCTGCGCGCTGCTATCAAGAACATCGAGGCCGGCGGCATCGTACAGGGCGGCAGCACCATCACACAACAGGTCGCCAAAAGTCTGCTGCTGACCCCGGAGCGTAAGTTCAAACGCAAATTCAAAGAAGCGATTCTTGCCTACCGCATGGAAAACCGCCTCTCCAAGGAAGAGATTCTTTACCTTTACCTCAACCAGATCTTTCTCGGCCATGGGGCCCATGGCGTACAAACGGCTGCAGAAAATTATTTTAACAAGGATGTCGAGGAGCTGAACCTTGCCGAATGCAGTATGTTGGCCGGCCTGCCGAAAGCACCCAGCCGCTATTCCCCCTATCGCCACTATGATCGTGCCAAGAATCGCCAGAAATACGTTCTCGGCCGCATGGTCAGCGAAGGTTTTATTACCCGCGATGAAGCCGACCAAGCTGAGGCGGAAGAACTGGAAATAAGGCCGCGCATTAACCAGCACATCGCAGATGCAGCTTATTTCACCGAGCAGGTGCGGCGCTACCTGGAGGATACTTTCGGCAAAGAGCTTCTTTACCGTGGCGGCCTCGAAGTTCATACCAGCATGAATCTCAAAATGCAGCTGGCTGCCCAGGCTGCGACCCAGGCCAACCTGCGCGACCACGATAAGCGCCAGGGCTATCGTGGCCCTCTCGCCGTTCTGAGCGCCGAGCAGGAAACCGAGTTCCTGCGCCAGCAAGCCGAAGCCTTTACCGATAAACCGCCAGAGATTGATGACGTTATTGAAGCCGTGATCAGCGGTGCCGACAAGCAGAGTCTTCATCTGCGCATTGCAGAACAAAAGGGCCACATCTCGCTGAAATCAGCTAAGTGGGCCGGACCGCCTCAACTGGTCAAGCGCACCAGCACAGCAACCGGCAACGCGACAGGAGACGCCACCCGCCTGCCTCTCGGTGCCAAGATCCAGGCGCGCATCGTTGAGATGCCGGAGAAGGGGCCGTGGCAGTTAATTCTCGAACAGGAAGCGCT
>JAUWTX010000021.1 GCA_030614505.1 Desulfuromonadales bacterium | reverse complement strand
GTGGTGGTGGCGCAGAAAAATCTTTGCGTTGCGGCGTACGACGGAAACCACTCTGTTCATTACCAGCAAAGGGCCTGGCAATCACCCGGGCGATACCGTATTCATCAACCAGCCCTCTGACTGCCTGACACAACTCATACAACTTCTCCAGTGGCAAGACTTCTTCATGGGCGGCAATTTGAAAAACGGAATCGACGCTTGTGTAAAGAATCGGTCGACCCGTTCTGACATGCTCGGCCCCATACTCCTTGAGAATCGAAATGCCGCCGGCCGACACGTTACCAAGAGGTTGAGCTCCGGCTATTTCGGCAAACTCAGCAACCAACTTGTCCGGGAAACCTTTAGGGTATGTTGCAAAGGGCTCATCGAGGATCACACCGGCGAGCTCCCAATGGCCAACAATGCTATCCTTGCCCGCAGAACACTCGGCAAGCCGGCCATAAACTCCACTGGGGTTTGCAAAGGGCGGCACACCCTCGATATCCACCAGGTTGCCCAGGCCAAGACGTTGCAGATTCGGCAAGTTCAATCCGCCACATGCTGATACCACGTGAGGCAAGGTGGCAACACCCTCGTCACCATAATCCATCGCATCCGGCAAAGCCTCGAGCCCGACACCGTCGAGAATGATCCAAACAACGCGCCCCCTTCTCATCGACATGGCAACCCTTCACTTTCCTGCCACTGTTGCATGATGACCACCCCGGCACTGGTTCCAATACGACTTGCACCGACTGCTAACATTGCCTGGCAAGTCAGCCAGTCCCGTATGCCTCCTGCCGCCTTGACCCTGATCCTTCCCGAGCCGACTTGTGATAAAAGGCGAACATCCTCAACAGTGGCTCCAGATGCAGCAAAACCGGTTGAGGTTTTGACATATTCAGCTCCACTTACAGCCACAACCTCAACCAACCTGCGCTTTACATCCTCATCAAACAGACAGCATTCAATAATCACTTTAACTACGGCTTGATCAGCGGCAGAAACAACCCGGTGGATATCATCCAGAATACTCGCGAAATTTGCCTCACGGACTGCACCGAGACAGATGACCATATCAATTTCATCTGCGCCCGATTCAACGGCCTGGCGGGTTTCAAAGACCTTGACTTCGGTGGTGTTATTCCCCAAAGGGAAACCGATCACGGTGCAGACCGCAACTTCAGACCCATAAAGCAGGCTGTTTACCTGGGAGACATAATATGGAGAAACACATACAGAGGCGAACCCATATTCAACAGCCTCCTCGCAGAGAGTAGAAATATCCGCCTCGGTCGCGTCAGCCCTTAACAGTGTATGATCTATAAATTTTGCGGGAGAATTCATCAGGTACGATAATCTGCATTGATTTTCACATATTCATACGAAAGATCAGACGTATAGTAATAAGCACTACCTTCACCCAAAGCGAGATCGATCGTCACTGTGAACTCTGCCTGCTTCAATATTTCACTAGCCCTGGCTTCATGCTCAGAACCAAGGCCGAGCCCCTTGGCAACCATGGCAACATCGTCAAACAGCAGGCTCACCTGGTCAGGGTCCATCTCGGCCCCAGAATAACCAACCGCAGCGATAATCCTCCCCCAGTTGGCATCCTCCCCAAAGAACGCCGTTTTGACCAGTTGCGAGGTAGCGACACTGCGTGCGGCAGCAAGGGCATCATCATCATTCGCCGCACCCTTGACTTGTATACACACCAGTTTTGTTGCGCCTTCACCGTCACGGACAATCATTTTTGCCAGCTCCAGCATAATTTCACTCAATGCACCATTGAACTGATCCAGTTCAGAAGACTCCTCAACAATCTCCTGATTGTCAGCTTCACCACTGGCAAGCAGCAGGACCGTGTCATTCGTCGAGGTATCGCGGTCGACGGTAATCCGGTTAAAAGAACCATTCACTGCCTGGCTCAAAGATTTCTCCAGCAGACCGTCTGCCAGCACCACATCGGTGACCACAAATGCCAGCATGGTCGCCATATCGGGATGAATCATCCCGGCCCCTTTGGCCAGGCCCAGAAGACGGACTTCCTGGCCGCCAAGGCTGATGGACCGACCGCTCATTTTCGGGAAGGCGTCAGTTGTCATCATGGCTCTGGCCACTCCGTCAAACTGATCATGACTCAACATCCTGCAGAGGTTGGGCACGTGTTCCTCAAAACAAAGCATCGGCAGAGGGACACCGATCACACCGGTTGAAGAAACGGCAACTAACTGCGGAGCCATATCAAGACATTCCGCAACCAGATCACCACAGCGACGTGCGTCCTGAAGGCCCGGCTCACCGGTACAGGCATTGGCATTGCCACTGTTAACCAGAATCGCCTGGCAGAGGCCCTGGCGCACCCGGGACTCGGTAATCTTGACCGGTGCCGCAACAACTTTATTTGTGGTAAAAACTCCGGCACAATCTACCGGCTTGTCAGCACAAATCAGAGCCAGGTCAAGTTTTCCGGATTTCTTGATCCCTGAACTGCATGCTGCGGCTTTAAATCCTTTCGGTATAGCAAAAACTGACTCAGCCATTAGTTAACTCCGTATCTCTGGTTGGCAGAAGGAGGCCGATCGACGTCCCTTCTTCATCTACAGGTTCAAGGAAAATCTCACCCTGCATCTGGCGAAGAATTGCCCGGCAGGTCGCCAGACCAATGCCGACGCCACAGGGTTTGCCCGCATCCAGGCCCCCAAGTTGAGAATATCCCTGGAAAATATCTTCAGCGTTTTCCCTTGGCACCGATTGCCCCTGGTTGACAATCTGCAGATAAACAACAGGCTGACCATGCAAATTCAGGTTATTGGCACTGATCGACAGACGACCTCCCTGCCTGTTGAACTTGATGGCATTATCAACCAGGGTACCCAGCAGCAATTCCAGTTTGTCCTGATCCCCCCAGATCGGCACAAGGTCTTCGGCAAGAACGACCTGAAGCTCCAGGTCCATTTCCACTATTTCAATTTCATGTTCGCGTAACACCTGCGTTAAACATTCATGGAGAGACAGACTCTGCCAACGCCAGTTTTCAGTGCCGGAATCAATTGAGAAGAGTCGTAGCATTCCTGTCAGAAGATGCTCAAGATGCTTGCCCTCTGTATAGATCCCGGCAATATATTCACGTTGTTTGGGCGCCTCTATCTGGTCGAAAAAGTTTAGCAACAGGTCGGAAAACCCAAGAACAGAGGTCAGCGGCGTTTTTAACTCATGGGACAGATTACAGACAAAACGGGTCCGATCCTGATGCAGCTTCAGCAAGTCATCATGGGCACGCTCAACTTCCAGGTTCTTTTCTTGCAAACGACCAACCAGTTTCATATTCTCAATGGCCAGAGCAGTCTGATGAGCAATCATCATCAACAGTTCCTGATCAACGCCGGTAAAGGCTTCACCGTTTCGCTTGTTATTGACGTTCAGCACACCCAGAATGCGATGTTGATAACGAATCGGGACCGAAAGGAGTGAACCGGTTCGATAGCGGGCAACACCGCCTCGTGGAGGAAAGCGCCCATCGGTCGACAAATCATCAATCAACACCGGTTCCCCGTGCTCCATGACATAACTGGAGACTCCTTCACCAGGTGCGATAGTGGCCTTCAGCTGTACGTCATCTGGCAATCCGCGCGCAGCATGAACCTTCAAAACATGCTCGTCATCGACAAGCATCAGGGAGGCAATATCTACATCAAGGGCAGATTGAATCAAATCGACGATACGATCGAGAAGTTTTTGCAGGTCTTCAGCGCTCCGCGTGGTCTCACCGACCGCCTTGAGAAGAATCAGGTCATCCAGGGAACGTTTGGCTGCTTGTTGGGTACGTGCAAGTTGAGTATCAATCTTCTCTCGACTTAACACACGATTACGGGTATTTAGAAGCACATCTTAGTCAAGAGGATGGACCAGAACATCATTGGCCCCATTGCGAAACGCCGACAGGGTCATGGTAAAGGTCTGTTCAGGCAGGACCGCAACAAGTGGCAATTGGGGATGGACTCGACGAATCTGCTTTAAAACATTGAGGCCCGGGCAATCATCACCCGTCAGGTCACAGATGATCATCTGAACCTTTTCTCGGGAAATCTGGTCCGTTACACCTTGCACCTGATCAAGAGACCTCGCAAGAATCTCTGCCTCCGGCCAGCTATTCCGAGCCACGGCAAGGCTCTCTGGTTTCGCTTCCAGAAGCAGCAGTCTGAAACAGATCGGCTCATCAGGACCGTTGGACATGCAATCTCTCCCGATTGCTCAGTACAGGCTTACTGCCCGCAACATCTCTTATATTTCTTGCCGCTACCACAAGGACAGGGATCATTACGACCAACCTTGTCAAGCTCACGCTTGACTGGTCCCTGAGCCACAGACTGCGGTCCACCCTGTCGGGCCAGAGCCTGACGCTCACGGCGCTGTTTTGCTTCCATCTCAGCGACCTCTTCCTCACGAGCCAGTTGGACGAGGAATAGCTTCTGTGCTACTTCCTGACGGATACGCCCCATCATCTCCATAAAGAGAGCAAAAGCTTCGCGCTTATATTCTGCTTTCGGGTCGCGTTGCGCGTAAGCACGCATGCCGATCCCCTCTTTGAGATGATCGATCGACAACAGGTGGTCCTTCCATTTGGCATCAATCGTTTGCAGAAGCAGGACCTTCATCAGATGTTCCATAACCGGCGGAGTGAACATTTCTGTCCTCTCTGCCAGACGTGCTGCAACCTGAGTTCTGAGCCGCTCTGCAAGCTCAGCGGCTTTAAGATCTTTATCAGGTTCCGGAACATCTGCCTCAATATTGAATTGACCGAAGAAATCCGTAGCCAGGCCCTCCCAGTTCCATTCGGTGGGAGGTGTCTTGTCCGGACAAAAGCTCGCCACCATATCTTCGACCATTTCATCGAGAATGGTATCAATGGTTTCCGGGACATTCTCTCCCGCCAAGACCTCCTTGCGCTGGCCATAGATGACTTCACGCTGACGGTTCATGACATCGTCATAGTCGATAAGGTGTTTACGAATATCAAAGTTGTGCGCTTCAACCTTTTTCTGTGCTCCTTCGATCGCCTTTGAGATCATGCCATGCTCAATCGCCTCGTTTTCAGGCACTTTGAGCTTTTCCATCACATAGGAGACGCGGTGAGAGCCAAAAATGCGCAACAGATCGTCCTCAAGGCTCATGAAAAAGCGGCTTTCACCGGGATCGCCCTGGCGCCCTGAACGTCCGCGTAGCTGGTTATCTATGCGGCGTGATTCATGACGCTCGGTACCCAGTATGTACAGACCGCCGGCAGCGAGAACTTCCTGTTTCTCTGCCGTACAAATTGCTGTGTATTTCTCCAGGGCCTGCGCATACGCTTGCTCCTGGTCATCGACTCCGGCAACCTCACGCTTGGCCATCATTTCGGGATTCCCTCCCAAAACAATGTCGGTACCTCGGCCAGCCATGTTGGTTGCAATGGTGATCGAACCTTTGCGACCCGCCTGGGCAACAATTTCGGCTTCCCGCTCATGCTGTTTGGCATTCAGGACGTTATGCGAGATACCGCGCTTTTTTAGAAGGTTTGACAGTCTTTCCGAGTTCTCAATGGTAATAGTACCAACCAGTGCCGGCTGGCCGGACTCGTGGCAACTGACGATGTCTTCAATAACCGCACGAAACTTTTCCTGCTCGGTTTTATAGATGACATCTGCCTGATCAATGCGGATCATCGGCTGGTTGGTCGGAATGACAACCACATCAAGATTGTAAATCTCGCTGAATTCTGCGGCCTCGGTATCAGCCGTACCTGTCATCCCTGCCAGCTTTTCGTACATGCGGAAATAGTTCTGGAAAGTAACCGTCGCCAGGGTCTGGTTCTCTTTTGCAATCTTCAGACCTTCCTTGGCTTCGATCGCCTGATGTTGGCCATCACCCCAGCGCCTGCCGGGCATAAGCCGCCCGGTAAACTCATCAACGATGAGAACCTCACCATCCTTGACCACGTAATCAACATCTCGTTTAAAAATAGCATGGGCTCTTAAAGCCTGGTTGACATGATGAAGAATCGCCATATTGCCGGGCTCGTACAGGTTCTCGATATTCAACAATTTTTCGAGATTCAGGACGCCCTCTTCGGTGAGGGTCGCCGATTTTGATTTTTCATCCACGGTGTAGTCACCGGTGTAGCTCCGCATTGACCGGCCAATAGTGCCATCACGATCTTCGATCATTTCGCCTTTTTTCAAGCGGGGAATCACTTTCTCAGCGGTAGAGTAAAGCTCGCTGGTGACATTACTTGGCCCAGAAATAATCAGGGGAGTTCTGGCCTCGTCAATCAGGATCGAATCGACTTCGTCAACAATGGCATAGCAAAGATCGCGCTGGACATAATCCTCGAGGGCAAATTTCATGTTGTCGCGCAGGTAGTCAAAACCGAATTCGTTATTGGTGCCATAAGTGATATCAGCACGGTAAGCAACTTTCCGCTCTTCATCACTCAACCCGTGTACAACGCAATCAACTTCCATGCCAAGGAAATTATAAATCTTCCCCATCCACTCAGCATCGCGCTTGGCCAGGTAATCATTGACCGTAATAACGTGGGTCCCCTTGCCTGCCAGGGCGTTGAGGTACACAGGCAGAGTCGACATAAGGGTCTTGCCCTCACCGGTCTTCATTTCGGCGATTTTGCCTGCATGCAGAACCATGCCGCCTATCAACTGAACATCGAAGTGACGCATCCCCAAGACACGCACCGCAGCCTCACGTACTACGGCAAAGGCTTCATTCAGGAGATCGTTGAGTGTTGCTCCCTCTTGCAGACGGGCACGAAATTCAGCTGTTTTTGCCACCAGGTCTGTATCGGACAGCCCCTGAATTTCCGGTTCCAGGGCGTTGATCTTTTCAACCAACTGTTGCAGTCGCTTCAGTTCACGATCATTCTTGCTGCCAACAATCTTTTTCAGAACCCTTCCAATCATGTGTAACTCCGTAGCCGGTAAGGTTGCCGGTGATAATTATGAAAAGATATCAAACCTTTAGTTCGGTCAGAATCGCAAATTTTAGCACAGTAGAGAGAACACTCACAAGGTTAAATGGGGGGTACTGAGAAGCCTGGCAGGCATAAAGTACAAAACGTCAAACCCATGGAAATATCCTCCAGGGATTTGACGTTTTGCGTGACTGTTTGGCAGCTAAACTGGTACGAGTGTGTCGGCTACTTCCAAGTACCTTTCTGGTAACTGAAGATATGTCTGTTGGGAATAATTTGCACAACGGCAAACAAATTCTTCTCTAATTGTTCAGGAGTATTGGCGGTGGATTCAAACACCTGCTCCTTGTAGGAGAGAACACCTACGTAAGGTATCGAGCCGGATTGTGAGCGACGCACCTTGACGCTCATCGTGGAATTGTCAATTTTGTGGTATCGAGCCAGGTATGTACCATCCGACTGCTTGATGATTTCCATCCGAGAACGAGAAAAAATATTATTGCGATTCAACTGCTGTACTTTTGACTTGGCAAAGACTTCAAACTCAAGACGCTTGAGTGCCAGGGCCTGGGTCTTGAGAACCTGCTCCTGAGCTGCAGCTGGATCAACGTCCATATAGCTGACCTTGACCGGAGCTGTCTCGCTCGCTGCGACCGGCGAACCCAGCATAAAAATAGCGACAACAACAAGAACTGTTTTGGACATGATATTCATAAGAAACCTCCTGTGGAGCACTTTTATTTGATCAATTAGTTCAGCAATGATCATACCAAAAAGTGACCACACAAGATTAACCTCTCGATTTTACAGTAAAAACATTTACGGCACACGTATGTTGCAGGAAAAGAAGAAGTCGTTTCAGACCACTATGTGACATTCTACGTCAGATGACTCAGTGAAATCAAACCTGCACCCTGTCAATTGATTGTATCAAACTACCAACTCAATTCCATAAAAAACCCGACCAGATGCTCGAAAGCACCTGGCCGGGTATAGTCTGACTATTAACTAATCAAGAATACTGCTACTTGGACATAAGCTCCACACGTCGATTGAGCTTACGGCCTTCCTTGGTTCCATTATCATACTTCGAGCGCGTCTCACCATAACCGGTAGTTTGCAGCCGCGAGGAAGAAATACCGTTGCTGACAAGCCAGTTTTTCACCGAGGCGGCACGTCGCTCGGAGAGTCCCTGATTGTAAACTTCAGGTCCGGTCGAATCAGTATGCCCGGAGACAACAAAGTCGGTACCGGAGTCTTCTTGGAGAATCATCTTGGCCTGCTCAAGCACGGGAACCATTTCATCTGTGATGGCCGATTTGTCAAACCCGAATAGCAGGTTGAAGGTAATCACTTCCTTGGCAACTGGAACAGGAGCAGGAGCTGGCGCTACTTTCGGAGCTGGAGCGGGCTGTGCTTCGTCATAAAGGACAGCTTTGGCAAACTTGGCCACGGCAGCATCAGAGCCAAGAGATTTGCCATCCGCAGCAACACTGCAGTTGGAGAGAGCGCGAATCGAGTCTATGGTCTTTTGACCCGCTGGGGTGTCAGCATAACTAACCACGTGGATACAAAGGTTGGAGGCATTCTTGCTGTACAGAGACTTGGCCTCGGCAACCGGGTCAGCACCCTCATTAGACTCACCGTCTGTAAACAGGATCAAGGCCGTTTTTCCGGAAAGCTTGCCGATAACCGCGCCTATGTCAACAAGGCCATCACCCATGGTCGTCATGTGGTTGAAGGGAGGAGTAACTCCGGCAGCCGCTGGACCGAGCGAACCAGTTTTATACGTAACCGGACTGCTGACTGCCTTGTAGGGTGCAAAAAGAGCAACCGAACCGGTGTAACCAAGCTCCGGGACAGCCTTATCGAGGCGAGTAACGGCATCTACGGCCTGATCAAACTTCTGATGTCCAGCCGGGGCTTTGGCATAAGCCATTGAACCGGACTGGTCCATGAAAATAATAAAGTTATCAACCTTTTTGACCATTTCTGCAGAAGCTGCCAGAGGAAGGGCCAAACCGAGTGCCAACACAAGGAAAGTGGCAGTTAACAGCAGTCTGGAAATTTGTTTCATTGAGTTTCTCCTTTTCTTTCAAAAGTCATTTGTTAAAAAAAGACCCAGAACGGATCATGAGTTATCTTTAGTTAAAGAAAAGACTAGCGGAAGTCTGCAATTAGTCAACTACCTGAACACACTTAATTTACAGGACAAGAGAAGATTATTATTGTTTACGCATGAAAACAACACAATTTGTTACTAAGTAACACAATTGAGTGAGTTACAGAGATGAGGATAGCCCGTTTCAGCCACAAAAAAACCCGGCAATGCCGGGTTTTCACAAATTACTATGGAAACTGTATTTAGAGGTATTTATGCGGGTTGACAGGCACACCATTGAGTCGAACTTCGTAATGAACGTGAGAACCCGTCGAACGACCGGTATTGCCAACCGATGCGATCCGGTCGCCACGCCTGACCCTTTGACCAACCTTGACGTGGTATTTGGAGTTATGACCGTAAATGGTGCGGTAACCATAGCCATGATCAATCGTCACCACCTTGCCGTAGCCGGGTTCAGCCTTGGCACTGCTGACGATACCATCAGCTGTGGCAATCACCGGAGTCCCGGTACGTGCCGCAATATCAAGGCCTTCATGCATCTTTCGTCTGCCATTGAAGGGATCGCGCCGCATTCCGAAGTTTGAAGTCAGCCAGCCCTTAACCGGCCACCCAAAAGGTTTGGCAGCAAGCAACGAGCGTTGGTCATTAAGGATGCCCTGGATTTCTTCCTGGCTCTCACGACGCAGGTCAATCTGGCGCCTTACTTCATCAATACGCCGTTGAATCTCATTGAATCCCCGGTTGACATCATCATCTCTTGCCGGGCCACCAACACCAGCTATGCTGTCACCCTTTGGTGCCGAAAGTTTTGCCATGACGCGCACCTTGGCATCATTCTGTGCCAGGACAACCATTTCCTGGCGCAGGCCTTCAAGCCTGACAACCAGTCGATGCAACTCCTCGCGCTGCGAAGAGTTTTCAACCTGCAGACGCTGTAGTTCATTGCGATCGATATTGGTCATGACGTAATCGACGACCAGACCGGTAAGCCCTAAAGCCAGGACGACCGTTGCGGCGAGAAACCCCTTAACAACAGTACTGCGCACAGAGAAGCGACGCACCTGATGGGAGCCTTCCGGTATAATCATTACGGTAAAACGTTTTGCTGGCAAAGGTGAAACCTCCAAAGAAACCTTACATTTACTGAATTTCGATGCTAATTAATAAAGGATTGACAAGTATACTGTCAAGGTTAAATTTGACATTTACCTGATCTATGCTAGCGCATCAAAGTAACAGTCTCAGAGAGATAAAATGAGAGCAATTTCGTCACATTCCGGGAACTTTGCACATTTGACACAGGCTCCCCATATTTTCTGCGGCAGTTCTGACTTTTCGATAACTCCAAAACCAAGTTTTTCAAAAAACGTCTGCTGGTAAGTTAAAGCAAAAACCCTGCCAATACCCAATTGACGTGCTTCAGAAATACAGGCCTCAACCAGATGTCTGCCAATTCCACGACCACCATGATTTTCAAGCACCACCAGCGAACGCACTTCAGCAAGATCTTCCCAGTAGATGTTCAGCGCAGCGGCACCTACGACCTGGTCACCCTCAACAAATACATAAAAGTCGCGAATCGCTTCAAAAATATCCATGAGTGATCGCGGCAGAACCAACCCATCTTTAACGTAAACCAGCAATAATTGGTGGATTTGACGGGCATCCTGCAGAGTAGCCTTACGAATCATAAATACTCCTGTACAACCTACAGCTTTTTTCAGACAGCGGCCGAGGTTGAAATTAGCTCTTTGGCATGCAACAGCGTCTGCTCGGTCACCTGTGCCCCGCCAAGCATGCGCGCCATTTCCTGAACCCTTTCATCGCCACTGATCAGTTTCATTGCCGTCAGGGTGCGCCCCTCAATCTCGCGCTTTATAACCCGGTGATGGTGATCGGCAAAAGCCGCAACCTGCGGCAGATGTGTGACACAAAGAATTTGTGATGAACGGCTCACAGCTTGCAATTTGCGCCCGACGGCAGTCGCTGCAGCACCACCAATTCCTGCATCCACCTCATCAAAGATGACTGTCGGAACACTGTCGGCCTCTGGAGCGAGGCGTTTAATAGCCAGCATCAACCGGGAAAGCTCACCACCTGACGCAACTTTGGCCAAAGGCATCAGAGGCTCTCCGGGGTTCAGACTGACCATGAATTCGATCCGTTCGAGACCATCATGACCAGGTTGTGCCAAAGAGGAAAAAGCGACCTTAAAAGAGGCGCCAGGCATGACCAGATCATCTAATTCAGCGAGGAGTTTTGTCTCCAGTTGCCGTGCTGAATGTTGGCGGGCAGAGGAAAGTGACTCACCTAACAATCTGGTCTTGGCAGTGAGTGATGTCAATTCACTGGCAAAGTTCTCCCTGGTTTCGCCGGCATTCTCCAGCGCTGTGATTTCTCGGTCGAAGTCATCTTTCAGCTGTATAATTTCGCTTAAGTTCGGCGCATATTTACGCTTGAGACGGGTCAATACTGTAAGTCGCTCCTCGATCACCTCAAGACGGTCCGGCTCAAAAGGGATTCGGTCAAGGTACGAACGTAATTGCTCAGAGACGTCTTCGAGTTCAAAGAGACTACGTTGAACTGATTCAGCGAGAACAGCCAGTTCCTTATCGACTTCGGCAACTGACTGCAGGTTGTCTTTCAAGCCACCCAGGATTTCGCAGACGGCTCCATTACTATCATAGAGAACCTCGTACCCCCCGCGAGTTATACCCGCCAGGCGTTCTGCGTTCTGCAGCAGCAGGCGTTCTGAGAGGAGCGACTCGTCCTCCTCGGGCGACAACTGTGCCACTTCGATTTCATCAGATTGATGACGTAAAAAATCGAGCCGTTGCTGGCGGTCACGTTCTGCATCTTCGAGTCGCTCAAGTTGCTGTGCCACGGTTTGCATTGCCCGGTATGAATCGCGATAAGCGTCCACTTGTTCAACGAGGGCTCCGTATCGGTCAAGGATTGCCAGATGCACGTTCCGACGTAGCAGAGACTGGTGCTCGTGCTGGCCGCAAACTGTCACCAGCTGTTCTGCCAGGGGCTGCAACTGAGCGAGAGTTACCAGACTACCATTGACATAAGCTCTGCTGCGCCCACCACTCTGTACGATTCGCCTCAGAACAAGTTCTTCTTCCACCTGGAAACCGGACTCGGTAAAGGACTGGCGGATCTCATCCTGTCCGTCCAGACCGAACAAAGCCTCAACGGTTGCTTCGGCAGCCCCGGCACGAACCAGGTCAGGACGAGCCCGGTCGCCCATCAACAAACCAAACGCATCAAGAATGATCGACTTGCCGGCACCAGTTTCACCGGTGAGAACGTTGAACCCCTCATCGAACTGAACTTCGAGACGATCGATTATGGCAAAATTGGTGATGGTCAGGTTGAGGAGCATAGAATCCGAGTTGCGACGCGCGAGGTGCGAGACGCAATGACAACTTAAAGGGTTATAGGCAACTACGTGTATAGGCTTTGAGCGGGTGACACAGTTGGGCCGAGGTTAAGAGGTTTTTCGCGCCACTCGCTACGCGCATCGCGCCACCGGGTTTATCTCTCCCCCCAACGCAACTTGGTGCGCAGCACCTGGAAATAATCCTTGCTCGGGCTCTTTATCAGCAATGTAGAGTGATTCGACTTCCGCAATTCTACAACATCACCGCCCTGAAGAGGCATCCCTTCCTGGCCATCGGCAGTGAATACAACATCCTCATCATGAGACTTGACTTCGATCCGGATCGTCGCTTCATCAGAAACGACACTCGGCCGATTCGTCAAGGTATGCGCGCAGATCGGCGAGATGACATGACAGTGATTGCCAGGATAAACAATCGGCCCGCCGGCGGCCAGGTTGTAACCGGTCGAACCGGTCGGTGTCGAGATGATCAGGCCATCCGCCTTGAAAGTGGTCAGGTAGTCATCATCGACCCAGGTTTCCATATCAATGATACGGGCCAGTGCGCCTTTATTAATAACCACATCGTTGAGGACACGATAGCGTGCGATCTCTTCATCATCGCGGCGGATTACAGCCAACAGGCGCATCCGTTCGGAGACAGTAAAGTCACCTTTGACAACCTGTTCCAGCATGGGAAAGAGCTCAGACCGGGTTATTTCGGTAAGGAAACCGAGGCTGCCGAGGTTAACTCCAAGAATCGGAGTCCGCAGGTCACCGACCAGCCGGGCAACAGAAAGCAGTGTTCCGTCACCACCGAGAACAACAACCATGTCAACCAGAGACGGAATGGTTTGTCCCGGATAGCCACGCATATTGGACATGGCTTCGGCCAATGGTTCGTCAATAAAGGCTTCAATTTTTCGTTCACCCAGCCAGGTAACGACTTCTTCAGCCAGACGGACAGCATCTTTGTGATGACGCTTGGCAAAAATCCCGATACGCTTCAATATAACCTCCTCGGCAAAGCGAGCTGACCTTATCACAGCATACCGTCAAAGTCTATGGCTATCAAGCACTTAGACCATCATTCGCTTGTTAGAAAAAGAGCGGTATGATAGGGTGCTTTATGGATCTTTTCTCCTCAGCAACATCAGGTAAAGCACCGGCACCACTGGCCGAGCGTCTGCGTCCGCAACGTCTTGATGAGATGGTTGGCCAGCAGCATCTGCTCGGTGAAGACGGCATCCTACGTCGCCTGATTGAACAGGACCAGCTCACTTCGGCCATTCTCTGGGGCCCGCCGGGGACGGGCAAAACCACCCTGGCCAGAGTCGTCGCCCAAACGACTCGCAGCCACTTTGTCGCTTTCTCCGCGGTATTGCAGGGGGTCAAGGATATCCGAGAAGTGGTCGCCAAGGCACAACAGGAGAGAAGTTACTACGGTCGACGAACCTTGCTCTTTATCGACGAGATTCATCGATTCAACAAGGCTCAGCAGGACGCCCTGCTTCCCTGGGTGGAGAATGGCGACATCACCCTGATCGGCGCGACCACCGAAAACCCCTCCTTTGAGGTCAATTCTGCCTTACTCTCTCGCTCACGAGTCTTTGTGCTTGAACCTCTTGCTGCAGACGACATTCAAGAACTCCTCAAACGTGCACTCTCTGCACAGGAAGGACTCGGATCACAGCAGCTCAAGATCGACGACAAGGCTATCGAGTTCATCGCTGAGCAGGCACATGGCGACGCACGGATTGCGTTAAATACCCTGGAGATTGCCGCAGCGACTGCTACCGACAAGACCATCCTGCATAGTGACGCTGCCGTCGCCATGCAAAAAGCTCCGCTGCTTTATGACAAGGGAGCCGAAGAACATTATAATGTTATTTCGGCCTTCATCAAAAGCATGCGTGGTTCAGACCCGGACGCGGCCATCTATTGGTTGGCGCGCATGATCGAAGCTGGCGAAGACCCTCTTTTCATCGCACGACGCATGGTTATTTTTGCCGCAGAAGATATCGGCAATGCCGATCCACGCGCCCTGCAGGTCGCCGTCGCCACCCAACAGGCGGTTCATTTCATCGGCATGCCTGAAGGACGCATTCCCCTCGCCCAGGCTGTGACCTACCTGGCAACAGCCCCCAAGAGCAACGCCGCTTATGTTGCAGTCAGTGAAGCCCAGAAAAAGGTCCGCCAGAGTGGAGCACTTCCGGTTCCACACCATCTGCGCAACGCTCCAACAGGCTTGATGAAGGACCTCGGTTATGGCAAAGACTATCAGTATGCCCACAACCACGCAGACACCATCATCACCCAGGAACACCTTCCTGACGCTCTTTCCGGCACAAAGTTCTATCGTCCCAAAGATTCCGGTTACGAGAAGATGATCCGTGAACGTCTCGATTGGTGGGCAGCACAACGAAAAGAACAGACGGATCAATAATTAATCTGTAACACGCGCCCTCCCCCCCCAAAAACATTGCGCACCCCTCTCCCGTAACATTCTTCATTGTTTTGCGGGGCTATAATTACACAGGTTTCCCCTGTAGCTCTGCAACTCCGTTAAAGCTCTTATTTGAATTATTGCTCCGTATTTTCAGTAACGCTACGTAACGACAGAGCCCCTTCAAAGTGCTTAACTTCATATAATTTACTTGAC
>JAUWTX010000274.1 GCA_030614505.1 Desulfuromonadales bacterium | reverse complement strand
ACATGTTTTTGGTGGAGAAACCATGGTTATTGATTGGGATTGATAATGACGGTGTTAACAGCAAACAAAACGCGGCCCCACCATTGCTGGTGAGGCCGCAGCCGTTTGAACCTGAAGGAGGGTTTGCAAACGGTGGAAACGAATTAGTTTTCGTCTGGAAACGGCCCTTTCCCGCAATCTCTGCGTCAATCTGCACATTTGATTGTGCGGCGTAAAGTACTACGCCTCCGCTCAAACGCTTGATTTCCTTGACCTTGCGAAAAATTGCTCGTTTCCAAATCGAAAACTACACTTATGTTCATCCGGAGTTTCCGGATGGACACGAATTAGTAATTAAGCCGTTGACGAACGTATTTAAATATCTCCATAACCACCAGGAGTAACCCGGCCAGGCCAAGTAAACTCAACCAAACGTTCAGGGTCACCGGGGCAACTCCGAGCACCTTCTGCATGAAAGGCCACTGCATGCTCAGGATATGTATCCCCTGCGCAAGCACTACCCCGCCAATCAGCAAAGGATTGCGTTTCAGCGGAACCCGGAAAACCGAAAGACGCTCGGAACGACAATTGAAGGCATGAACATTTTCCAGCAAGACCATTAATAATAGCACAAAGTTACGCGCCTCAGGCACCTCGATGCCTTGAGCCAGCAACCAGGCCCAGGTCGAGAAGGCAAGGGCTCCCATGGTTAAACCGGATATCACTGTTTGTGACACCATCAGACGATTGAACAAGCCCTCGCTTGGCGGCCTCGGTGCATGGGACATGACGCCCGATTCCCCGCCTTCAAAGGCGAGCGCCACATCCTGGATGCCATTGGTCACCAGGTTCAGCCATAACAACTGCACTGCCCCTAGAGGAAGGGGCAGCCCGCAAAGCAGAGACAGGGTAAAAAGCACAATTTCAGCGCCACCGGTGGATATCAGCAGATAGATAACCTTGCGAATATTGTCGTAGGCAAAGCGACCTTCCTCAATGCCAGCGACCAGCGAAGAAAAATTATCATCGATGACAATAATCGAAGCTGTCTCCTTGGCAACATCGGTTCCGGTGCCCATGGCGACGCCGATGTGGGCCTTACGTAACGCTGGCGCATCATTGACACCATCGCCGGTCACCGCAGTAAAATGACCCTGCTGATTCAAGGCATCGACAATCATCAGCTTCTGCAAAGGGGTCACCCGGGCAAACACACTGACACTACTGAGACGCTCCTGCCATGCGGTTTCATCCATGACAAGCGCCTCTAATTGGTTGCCCGTGAGTATGTCCGCTTCACTCTTCGCCAGATCAAGCTCCTTGGCGATACCAAGCGCTGTTGCCGGATGATCCCCGGTAACCATGATGACGCGCACACCGGCGCGACGGCAGGTGGCAATCGCTGTCTGCACTTCCGGACGCAACGGATCGATAAACCCGACCAGACCGAGCAGGGTTAATGGCGGCACCTGCTCAGGACCAGAGATGGAGTCACTGCCAACCTCCGGCAATGGTCCTTTCGCCACCGCCAGGACACGATAACCATCCCGTCCTAGCCGCAAAGTCTCACCTTCTACTTCAAGTGTATCCAGAGGCATCGGGCCATCAGGACCATCCATCTGGTCACAGAAATTGAGGACCTGCTCGACGGCTCCCTTGACAATACAGACAGCGTGTTCGCCCCGGACAAAACGAGCGGCATAGCGCTGTTCCGACTCAAAAGGGATCTCGCCCAGAACGATATGCCGATCAGCTTCTGCTTCCGGATCGAGCCCGAGCTTATGAGCCAGTGCAAGTAGCGCCACATCCATGGCATCTCCCCGATGCAGCCACTCTCCAAGCACAAACCGCAACGAGGCTTCATTGCACAGGACACCCGCCAGAGCCAGTTCGCGCAATCGATCTCTCTCTGCGTCAGATGGTATCGAATCATCGCCCGGCATCAAACTATCACTGCGTGTGACCTTTCCGGCCCCGGCATAACCTTCACCGCTGACATGGTAAGATGCGCCTTCCGGCAGCCAGACTTGACGAACCGTTTGTCGGTTGACAGTCAAGGTGCCGGTCTTGTCGCTGGCAATACAGGTGCAGCTGCCCAACCCTTCCACGGCGGTCAACTTGCGTACAATGACGTTGCGTCGTGCCATCCTGGTGGTGGCAATTGACAAAGCTACCGTCATGGCCACTGGCAATCCTTCCGGGATAGCGGACACCGCCAACGCCACAGCCATCAGGAAAACTTCATTGAGAGCCGTGCCCTGCCTGATCGCAACAAATGCGAGCAGAGCGACAAAGGCGACCACCAGATAGCTGACCTGTCGAGCAAACGTCTCCATGCGGATAACCAGGGGTGGCTTGGCAAGCGCCGTGGTTGCCACGGCCACGGCAATAACCCCGACTTCGGTCCTCTGTGCGGTTGCAACCACCACACCGAGGGCGCGTCCTTTGGTGACACTGGTACCGGCAAAGGCAAGATTGCCACGTTCACTTAACGGCGTCGACTCGGCATATGTCCCGGTCTGCTTGCTGACCGCCTGAGATTCACCGGTCAACAACGACTCGTCGATTGACAAATTTCGGACTTCAAGCAGACGCAGGTCGGCTGGCACCCGGAGACCGGATTCGAGGATGACGATATCACCAGGAACCAACTCCTCAGCACTGAGCTCCTGTACATGATCGTCACGTCTTACGTGACAGGATGTTTTCAGAAGTTGCTGTAGAGAGGCAGCGCTGCGTTCGGCTTTCCATTCCTGGAAGGTGCCCAGTACGGAGTTAAGCAGGATCACGGCAAAGATGAAGCCGGCATCGGTCCACTCACCGATCGCCATGGAGACCAACCCGGCAACGATCAGGATGTAAATCAGGGGACTCAAAAATTGATGAAGAAAGATAAGAGCAAGACCGGGCGGAGGCTTGCTTGGCAACAGGTTCGGTCCGTACTGCTCCAGACGAATCTCCGCCTCACGCGACGGCAACCCCTGTAGGCAGCTGTCAACTCTGGCCAGAACTTCCGCGTTATCCAGGGTACACCAAGGGATGTTCGAGGATGTGGACTCTGCCACGTTCCTGCTCATCGCAATCTCCCGGAAAGCATAAAATCCGTACATCATTTGCCACAACGCTATAAATGAATTATATCAAATTTTCACCAGATGTCGGCGTCGTCGGGCAGCTTCTGTCGTGTCTTTTGTTGTGAAGCCATTCAGCGTGGTTGACGCCTATCAGCCACTATGTTT
>JAUWTX010000034.1 GCA_030614505.1 Desulfuromonadales bacterium | reverse complement strand
TTTCGTTTGCCAAGCAACCCCTTAGTTTCCTTCAATAAGCCAGTTTTTTTCAGTAAGCCCGCCGCTTCCAGCTCAAGCTGCACCTGGTAGAGATCATCACCGTTTTCGGCCTCATCCAGTGCCAGTTCAACCTGATCCAGCCAGGCAATTTCCTGCTCGGTTTCATGTAAACGGCGCTTATGATGAGCACCGGACCGCTTGGCCTTGCGAAACCGCTTGAAATAACGCTCGGCATTTTCCTGGGGTGACAGCTTGCTATCCAGAGGTAGTTTCAACCGAACCACGGGTGACTGATAATAGTCATCAACCTCGACAGATTCATCACCACGCTTGATCATATGCAGATTGGCCAACAGCAGATCACCTTTGATGCGCAATTTCTCAGGGTCAGATTGCCGATCACTTTCTACGGCGATATTCTCGAGCCTCTTTTTGAGCTTATTACGTTGTTTAGTAACAAGGTTTGTCAGGCGAGCCGTCAAGTCTTTTTGAGATTCATGCCCCTCTACCGCCGTGACAGCTTCGAGCATTGAGGAAAGATCTTCGAATCTTTCGACCGCCTCGAAACCATTCAGGCCAAGCGATAACGGCAGCAAACCTGGCTGACCATCCCATGTAACCCGTAGAGGCTCAAAAGATCCGGCACTGAACACCTCTTGCACCTTATCCAGGATCAAATCAAGAGACTGGCCGGCATTCCTTTCTGTGCAGATTGCCTGTGCCAGGGCCGGTGACATTGGTGCGATATCAAGGCGTGATATTTCTTTCTGATCTATGGCAGGTTCCAGGATCGGCACAAGTTCTGTCTTGTCTGCAAAGAGGGAGATTCGTTGTTTCTGTTCGGGCAGGACGTATGGTTTTCCAGGCAGAAGTGAACGGGCCCCTTCATGGCGCCACATGAGGTCGACAATTTGTCCTGCAGCGTCTACAAGGATCAGGTTACCTTGCGCACCAAACGCCTCCAGAATCAGGTCGTATCTGTCACCATCCGGACCGTTGAAATACAGATGAACAATGCGATCCAATGGCTCAGCACGTACTTCGATCAAGCGACGAAGACGAGCACGCAACAGCTGGCAGAACCTGGGTGGCCTGGCAGGAGCAGCATGAGTCTGGCGGGTCTGGTAGAAAGAGCCCTGGCCATCTGCTTTCAACAGCAGTTGGATTTTCTCACGCCCGGTCCAGAATCTTAAGACCAGCGTTCCGGCAGTAATCTGGATCACCCGGTCAAGGCGACTGTTGGTGAGTTTGCGGCTGAGTTCAACCGCCATGGCTTGAAAAATCAGACTGTCCATGGGCTGAGGTTATTGCATATTGCTATATGACGGCAAGGAAAACAGTAGCGCGGGACGAGGGACTATGGACGCGAAAAACAAAAACCACATTCAGCACAAGGCCATAATTCAACGGCAAAATACCGTACAATACAGCCATTTTCTTCTTGACTTAACAGATAAATTTGTCATGATCAAACTTCAATTTCTTTGAAGAAAGAGGAGACAAGCGATGTCAGACCAGCCGAATTACCGCCTTGCTACCAAGACCCTGCACGCGGGTCAGGAACCTGACCCGACAACTAACTCAAGGGCCGTTCCGATCTACCAGACAAGTTCATATGTGTTCAATTCGAGTGAGCATGCCGCCAGCCTGTTTGCTCTTACTGAGATGGGTAACATCTACACACGCATCATGAACCCCACGACCGATGTGCTTGAGAAGCGACTGGCTGAACTTGATGGCGGTGTTGGTGCTCTGGCCCTGTCCTCCGGAAGCGCAGCGATTAATCTGGCGATCCTCAATCTTGCCAAGGCCGGCGACAATATTGTCTCTGCCCAGTTTCTCTATGGCGGGACCTACAACATGTTCAACTACACCCTGAAACGCATGGGGATTAACGTCAAATTTGTCGATAGCAGCAACCCGGAGAACATCGCTCAGGCAATTGATGAAAACACCAAGGCAGTTTTTGCCGAGACGATCGGCAACCCCAAGAACAATGTCGATGATTTTGAAATGATCGCACGTATTGCGCATGAGAATGGTCTGCCCTTCATTGTTGACAACACAGTGGCGACGCCTTTCCTTTTCAAGCCCTTTGAGCACGGTGCCGACATTGCCTGCTATTCTCTCACCAAGTTCATCGGCGGCCATGGCACCAGTATCGGCGGCGCAGTTGTTGACAGCGGTAAATTCGACTGGTCAAGCGGACGTTTCGAAGAATACACAACCCCTGATCCAAGCTATCACGGCCTGGTCTACTACGAAGCACTTGGTGAGATGGCCTACATTCTCAAGATGCGCGTCACCCTGCTACGAGATATGGGGCCTTGCCTCTCGCCGTTCAATGCGTTCCAATGCCTGCAAGGTCTGGAAACCTTGCATGTACGCATGCCACGGCACTGTGAAAATGCCCTGAAGGTTGCTCAATTCCTGGAAGCACACCCTTCTGTTGAATGGGTTAATTATCCCGGCCTGGCGAGTCATCCAGATTTCGAGAGAGCCAAGCGTTACCTGCCTGCCGGCCAAGGTGCAATCCTCGGTTTCGGCATCAAGGGTGGTAGAGAAGCTGGGGCAAAATTCATTGATTCTGTCAAGCTCTGCAGCCATCTGGCGAATATTGGTGATGCCAAGACCCTGGTGATCCACCCTGCCAGCACCACACACCAGCAACTCTCTGATGAAGAGCAGATTTCTGCCGGTGTCAGCCCGGACTACATCCGTGTCTCGGTCGGTATTGAAGATATTGAAGACATCACCGAAGACCTTGACCAAGCGTTAACGATCAGCCAGGCATAAGCTCAGCGATTCTCAACTCTTCATTCAGGAACAACTTTAAAAAGCGGGCAGAAATGTCCGCTTTTCTTTTGCCCAACAGCATGTCCCGTGCTATCTTCTCACCACTTCAAATAAACATTTTCAGGGCAAACATTCATGCGCAACTGGCTGGAATATATTCCTTTTATCTGCATTGCCACCTTGGTCAGGATACTACCTAGATCAGTGGCACTTAATCTGGGGAAGCGACTGGGACAATTGGCCCAGCATCTCCAGGGCCGGCGTGTAAGCCTCGCCCGCGACAATTTGCAGAAAGCATTCCCTGAGATGTCACCCGAGGCGGTCTCTAGGACCATCAGCGCGATGTTCAAGCATCTGGGCATCAGTTTTATCGACATGCTGCGTCTCGACCAGTACCGAGGACAGCAGGATCTTGAGCGATATTTTGACATCAACAACCAGGAGCATCTAACAGAGGCTCTAGGTTTGGGTCGTGGATGCATTATCCTGAGTGGTCATGTCGGATTCTGGGAAGCAGGCTCATTCTTTATGCCGCTATTGGGATTTAATACCGGAGTGGTTGCCAAGCCAATGCGCAATCCTCTGGTTGATGCTTACTTCAGCCGCGTACGTAAATCTAACGGCATCCAGATCATCAATAGCCGCAAGGGTGCACGCGGCATCCTCAAATCTCTACAAAAGAACAATGTCGTCTGTCTCCTGTTAGATCAACACCTCAAGGGCCAGGGGTCGGTCGCTGCACCATTCTTTGGCCGACCGGCGCATACAACAACGATCATCACTCAAATGGCAACTCGTTATCAGATACCAGTTATTACAGCATTCTCTTATCGTCAGCCAGACAACACCTACTCCTGTCATTTCTCGAAGATGTTCCTTTTGGACGGTGATCTGAGCGAAGAGAACATTCTGGCCAACACTACCCTTCTCAACCAGCGGATTGAAGCTGGAATCCGCCACGACATCAGCCAATGGTTCTGGCTTCACCGCCGGTGGCGTTCCTGCTGCGAAAAGTAGTTATTATGCCATTCCATATCGTCCTCATAGAACCTGAGATCCCGCCAAATACTGGCAATATTGCCCGTCTCAGCGGCGCCATGGGTGCGGTTTTGCACCTGGTCGGCAAGCTTGGATTTTCCATTGACGACAAGCATGTAAAGCGTGCGGGGCTCGATTACTGGGATGCCGTGGATATCCGGCAATGGAAGGATCTGGAAGAGTTGCAGGCAGCCTTTCCTGATGGCCGGTTCTGGTACACCTCAAAAAAAGCCGTTAAAACCCACTTACAAGCTGATTTTTTGCCGGGGGATTTCCTGGTTTTCGGTAAGGAAACCCTTGGGCTCCCTGAAGATCTGTTACAACGTAATGCCGAGCGGTCGATTCGCATACCGATTCACACTTCTATTGTGCGTAGCCTGAACCTCGCAAATGCCGCCAGCATCATCCTCTTTGAAGCTTTGCGTCAGACGGGACAGTTGGAAGAAGATGGGTAAAAAAAAGGCGCCCACCCGGGACGCCTTTTTTGTTTTCAATATTAGAAAAACCCTATTCCAGATTCTCCTCGACACGAATCAACAGCGTTTCCTCTTGAATCACATCCAATTTATCAATTTCAGCCAGAGCTGCAATAACGTTGCGCTCTTCCGACTCATGAGTCATAAAAACAATCGGTACGGCTTCCGCTTCATGGCGGTGAGGTTGAATCATTGATTCAATACTGATTTCGTACTTGCCGAGGATACCGGCTATCTGTGCCAGCACACCAGGATTATCTTTCACAGTAAACCTGAGGTAATAAGCCGTAACAACTTGATCCATGGGCTTTATTTCACAGGGAATCAACTGTGCTTGCGGGCAACCAAGAGCCGGCACCCTGGCCCCTGAATCACTTAACTGGTCACGGGCGGCCGCGATAACATCTCCCATGACAGCACTCGCTGTAGCATCCATGCCGGCACCATAACCGGACAGCATAACCGGTCCGGAGAAGTCTCCAACCAGACGAACACTGTTGAACACACCGCTGATTGTTGACAGAGGATAGCCTATGGGAACCATGGTCGGGTGCACCCGTGCCTCAACTCGATCACCATCACGCTTGCCGATAGCCAAAAGCTTGAGCTTGTAGCCGAAATCACGCGCAAAAGCAATATCAATGGCAGTTACCTTGCTGATTCCTTCAGTATAGATCTGGTTAAAATCGACATTTATGCCAAAACAGAGGCTGATTAACAACGCAAGTTTATGCGCAGTATCGATGCCTTCAACGTCAAAGGTCGGATCGGTTTCGGCATAACCCTGCTGCTGGGCATCGGCCAGGACATTGGAAAAGTCTGCACCATCTTCGTCCATCTGAGTCAAAATATAATTACAGGTTCCATTAAGAATACCGTACAAAGCAGAGAAATTATTGGCACCAAGGTTCTCTTTAATTGCCGAGATGACCGGGATTCCACCACCGACGGCCGCCTCAAACATGACATTGACTCCGGCTTCCTCAGCAGCGCGAAAAATTTCCTCGCCATGCATGGCAAGCAAAGCTTTGTTGGCAGTCACAACGTGTTTGCCGTTGCGAATCGCCTGCAACACAAAAGTCCGGGCAGGCTCATAGCCGCCAATCAACTCGATGACTATCTGAATGTCCGGATCATTCAACAATCCTTGAGCATCATCAGTAAGCAAACCCGGGACAAGTTGCACACCTCGATCGGTGGTTGTATCGAGGTCTGCGATACGCACCAGCTCAAGGCTGGCGCCAAGTCGGCTGGCAAGAAGGTCCTGGTTCTGTTGAAAAACCCTGACAACACCGGTTCCGATTGTACCGAAGCCAAGCAAACCAACTTTGATACTCTGCATAACTTTAACCTTTTCGGGATAAGACTTAAGGGCTTTTTACTTAACCCTTTTACGTAAGTTCCGACACAATCGTCTCACAGGAGAAATGACAAGTTTCAATACCTGCACCTTCAAGAGTCAGGGCATCATTGATCTGTTGCTGCAGGACATCTGGAGTCGTCTCTTCATGTGGCGTGAAAGACAGGGAAATATCTTTGAAGCCGGCCTGGCGAGCGACACTCATCATGTGCCTGACCAGGACTGCATGGGTTTCCTGGCAGAGACCATGCCACTTGCCACCACCAACGAAGAGTATCCAGTTCGCCTTGAGTTTGCCGTTATTCTGTAACATTACATGTTCACCAGCATATCCCTTGACTTCGCCATCAAGCAGCATCCGGGTCAACTGGCCGTCCAGGCGCCAATCCAGCAGTGCGGCAGGACCATCAAGAGGCTTTTGATCAGAAAAATACAGCACTACAACAGATTCACCTGGCAAGGAATCCGCTGGGAGCGAGACTCTTTTTAGAGGGTTCATGATGTTGCGGTTCGGTGTTGTCGCGAAAGATGGTCCAGAACACCGTTTATAAAGGCTGATGTCTCCTCGGTGCCAAAACGCTTGCCAAGCTCAATGGCCTCGTTTATGACAACATTGTGAGGCACATCCGGGCAATAGGCCAGTTCAAAAGCTGCTAACCTGAGAATTGCGAGATCAACCCTCGCCATTCGATCAAGGGCCCAGTTGGTTGAGTATGACTTGAGCTCCCGATCAATAGGTTCAAGATTTTCTGCGACACCACAAACCAGCCGTTCGGCAAACTCCCTGACTTCCGGTCGCAAAGGTGACAATTCATCTTCAATGGCTTCGCCCAGCACATCATTACGAAACTGGAAGTTTTTCCAGAAGTCCACCAGTACATGCTCTAGGGATCCACCTTCATGATCAGCCAGGCTGTAAAGTACTTTCAGGGCCATTTCCCGCCCCTGTCGTCTGATACCTCTAGCCATCTCGGGTCAAAGAGCCTTATAAAGGTTAGCCATTTCAACGGCAGCCATCGCAGCATCAAAGCCCTTGTTGCCCGCTTTGCTGCCGGCACGCTCGATCGCCTGCTCTATCGTATCGGTAGTCAGCACACCGAAAGCCACTGGAATACCGGAATCGAGTGAGACACTGGCAACCCCCTTGGAGACTTCAGCGCTGACATAATCGAAATGGGGCGTTGCTCCACGAATGACGGCGCCCAGACAGACAATGGCATCAAAACGACCAGATTCAGCCATCTGCTTGGCAGCGGGAGGAATCTCATAAGCGCCTGGAACACGCACAACATTGATATCCTCTTTCTCAGCACCGTGACGCAGCAAAGCATCAATAGCACCTTCGACAAGACGATCACTGATAAAACTGTTGAACCGACTTACCAACAAGCCGACACGCAGACCCTTGGCATCAAGCTTTCCTTCGATAATTTTGGGCATCTCTGCTCTCCCGTAAAACAAGATTAAAGATTCTCAAGCAGGTGACCAAGCTTTTCCTGCTTGGTTTTCAGGTATTTCAAGTTACTCTTAGTGGCAGGCATTTCAATCGGTACACGTTCAACAATCTCCAGCCCATAGCCTTCGAGGCCGATGATCTTACGTGGGTTATTGGTTAATAGACGGATTTTGCGTACTCCCAGTTCATTCAGAATCTGGGCGCCGATACCGTAGTCGCGCAGATCAGCCTGGAAACCGAGAACCTCATTGGCTTCAACGGTATCATGCCCCTCATCCTGCAAGGCATACGCCTTGAGTTTGTTGACAAGGCCGATACCTCGCCCTTCCTGACGCATATACAAGATGACACCGGTCCCCTCTTTGTCGATCATACGCATTGAAGCATGTAATTGATCACCGCAATCACAACGCTCTGAGCCGAACACATCACCCGTCAGACATTCGGAGTGAACTCTGACCAGAATCGGTTTATCCGGACTGATATCCCCTTTGTAGAGCGCCAGATGCTGACAGTTGTCAACATCATTGTCGTAAACAACTGTTTGGAACTCACCGCCTGACCTGGTCGGCACGCGAGTCTCCGCCGCCCGTGTAATCAAAAGCTCCTTGCGCATCCGATAAGCGACCATGTCAGCAATTGTGACAATGCGCAATTGATGCTTTTCTGCAAACTTACGCAGTTCCGGCATACGCGCCATGGTACCGTCATCATTCATGATCTCGCAGATCATGCCGGCCGGCTTCAACCCGGCCATACGAGCCAGATCAACAGAGCCTTCGGTCTGGCCAGCCCGCACCATGACACCGCCCTTCTTGGCGCGCAAGGGGAAGATGTGCCCCGGACGTGCCAGGTCCTTCGCCGTGGTTTCATCGGCAATGGCTACCTGGATGGTATGAGCGCGATCAGCAGCGGAAATACCGGTTGTCACACCACGACGCGCTTCAATGGAGATGGTAAATGCCGTACCGAAGGAAGAGGAATTATCCTGGACCATCAACGGCAAGCCTAGATGATCGGCACGGCCTTCAGTCAAAGACAGGCAGATCAGACCACGACCTTCTTTGGCCATAAAATTTACATCTTCAGGGGTGACCATTTCTGCGGCCATACAAAGATCGCCTTCGTTTTCACGATCTTCGTCATCGACCAGAATGACCATTTTACCCTGGCGGATATCTTCGAGAGCTTCTTCAACACGTATTAACGGCATAAAACTTCCTGACGAGCTATAAGTTTATCTGGATCTGTGAGTAAACAGCGAATAAAGAGTGTATGTTTTTCACGGACTCAGGGATTAGTAAGACTTTAAAATATCTCATAAAAAACCGTGCTTGGCAAGAATATCCATCGTCACGCCTTGCGGTTTACCAGGGGCCCCATCCTGCAGGAATCGCGCAACATATTTGCCAATCAGATCCGTTTCGACATTAACCTCGTCGCCTATCTTACGATCCTGCAAAGTGGTCATAGCAAGAGTGTGAGGAATGACGACCAACGAAAAAGCATCTTCTGACACCTCGTTGACTGTCAAACTGATCCCATCTATGGTGACACTTCCCTTGGCCACAAGAAGTGAACTGACAGCAGCATCAGTCTGAAAACTTAACCGCAAGGTGTTGCCTTCCTGACGACGTTCGACTATACGCGCCTTGCCATCGATATGTCCTGTCACCAGGTGCCCTCCCAGGCGGTCCGAGAGACGCAGGGCACGCTCGAGATTGACGCGACACCCAGTTGACAGCTGCCCCAACGTGGTGCATTTCAAGGTCTCCGGAGAAACATCAGCAGAGAAGACACCGTCGCCAAAAGCCGTCACCGTCAGGCAAACACCGTTGATAGCAATACTTTCTCCAAGGATAAGCTCTGCCATCGGCAGCCCGGTTGCAACGGTTAACCGGGCCTGGTCTGTAGCGGTGCGAATTTCTTGCAGCGTACCGAGATCTTCAATCAGACCGGTGAACATGTTGAACCTCCCCTTCAATCAGGATATCCGTGTCAATCTGGCGTGCGCGTAAGTTCTTTAACGACCAGGCATCACCGATGCTGGCAACCCCCTCACCGGCCAACAGGCTACGTCCGTCACCACCGATCATTTTCGGCGCAACAAAAATCATCACTTGATCGACCAGGCCCGCACGAATCATGGCACCACCAAGGATACTGCCACCTTCCAGCAAAATGGAATGTAAATTCATCTTGCCAAGCTCAAACATAGCCTCGGGTAAATTCAGGCCATCCGCATTTCGAGAGACCTGAATGATTTCTGCACCAACAGCACGATAATGTTGCAGAGCCCCTGCAGAATGATCGGACGCCGTCACCAGTACAGTTTTTGCCTCAGATTGCTGTGTGTACAAAGTCGCTTGCGGTGAAGTTTTTAGACTACCGTCGAACACAATACGGACAGTGTCACGACCACTACCTTCAGCAAGCCGGCCACCTTCTTCTATAAGCCTTGTAGTGAGCCGTGGATTATCAGCGTTAACAGTTCCGGAGCCGACCATGATGCCATCAACCTGGTCTCTCAATTGATGAACAATCACCCGGCTTGCAGCACAGGAAATCCATTGCGAGTCACCCCCGGAAGTCGCCGTCTTCCCATCCAGAGTCATTGCTGCCTTGAAAACAACGTGGGGCAAGCCATTGGAGATATACTTTGCAAACGGAGCAATCAGCTTCCGGCACTCCACCGCAAGGACTTCACATATGACGTCAACACCAGCCTGTCGTAAGCTTTCGATCCCGTTCCCGGCAACCAGCGGGTTCGGATCCTGCGCACCGACATAAACTCTGGCGACTCCAGCATTGATCAGCGCCTCGGTGCAGGGACCGGTACGTCCCTGGTGACAGCAAGGTTCAAGTGTGACATAGAGATCAGCACCCAGAGCCAACTCGCCGGCATCGCTCAAGGCAAACACTTCCGCATGTGGTTGACCGGCCTCAGGGTGAAATCCTTCACCGACAATCTTGCCATCACGCACCAGGACAGCGCCGACAGGAGGATTTGGCGCAGTCCTGCCTAAACCTCTCCTGGCCAGGTCAATGGCTCTTTGCATGAATTGTTCAGCTTTGATTGTCATGTCGGCACGTGTCAGGAACCAGTACTACTTGGTAGAACCTTTGGCCAGGATATCTGTCAACTCGGACATGAATTCATTTATGTCGCGAAATTGGCGATAGACTGAAGCGAAACGGACGTAAGCGACTTCGTCGAGCGACTGCAGAGCTTCCATGATAGCTTCACCGATGCGGCTGGCATTGATCTCTTTTTCACCACATTCCTGAAGAGACCGCTCTATCTGGTCAACGACCTTTTCAATGGTGGCAACGGAAACCGGTCGCTTTTCACAAGCACGCTGAATTCCGGAAATGATTTTTTGACGTTCAAAGGCTTCTCTGCGGCCATCTTTTTTAATGACCAGGGGCAGGGTTTCCTCAACTCGCTCGTAGGTAGTAAAACGGCGCTCACAATCTACACATTCACGACGTCTACGAATATTATTTCCCTCTTTGCCTACTCGAGAGTCGACAACTCGCGTATCATCATGGCTACAGAACGGGCATTTCATTATCAGCCTCCGGAGGATCCGTTCAGGTTTTAGTCAAATCCGCAAAAGCAAAAGTCTCAATCCCAGACTCTTCCAGCATTTCCATGGAAAGCTTATCTGCGTAACCTCTCAGATAAATAACCTTGCGGATACCTGCATTAATCAGCATTTTTGTACAGATGATACATGGTGAATCAGTACAGTAGAGAACTGAATCAGCTATATTCACTCCATGGCGCGCTGCCTGAATGATGGCATTCTGTTCAGCATGCAAACCTCGACAGAGCTCATGCCGCTCACCGGAAGGAACTTTTAGTTGCTCACGAAGACATCCGGTGACATCGCAGTGCGTGATTCCGGTCGGCGTACCGTTATAACCGGTAGCCAGAATATTCTTGTCTTTGACCATCACGGCTCCAACCTGACGACGCATACAGGTTGAGCGCCGCGCCACCAGGCGAGTGATGTCCATGAAGTATTCGTCCCAGGACGGCCTTTCCATCAAACCAGCCTGTGCGCGTAAAGAGGAAATTGCTGGCAGAGTTCACGAATTTCGCCACGGATCCTGGCAAGTACTGCTTCATTTTCGATATTCTGCAAAGCCTCATCTATCCATGCACCGATCTGACGCATTTCATTTTCCTTGAGACCACGCGTCGTACTTGCCGGCGTACCAATGCGAATGCCGCTGGTTACAAAAGGCGAACGAGTATCAAAAGGAACGGCATTCTTGTTGACTGTAATTCCGGCGGTTTCAAGCGTTGCCTCGGCGACTTTGCCAGTCAGTTCAGTACCGACAAAGTCAAGCAACAGAAGATGATTGTCGGTTCCACCAGACACCAGGTTGTAGCCTCGTGACACCAGTTCTTCTGCAAGTGCCTGGGCATTTTTAACCACCTGTGCGGCGTAAACTTTGAAATCGGGAGAAAGCGCTTCTTTGAATGCAACTGCCTTGGCAGCAATCACGTGCATCAACGGCCCGCCCTGGATACCCGGAAAGATATTGCTGTTGATCTTTTTGGCATACTCCTCGCGACAGAGGATCATGCCACCGCGCGGACCACGCAAGGTTTTGTGCGTAGTCGTTGTCACATACTCTGCATGCGGGACCGGTGTCGGATGCACACCGGCAGCCACCAGACCGG
>JAUWTX010000042.1 GCA_030614505.1 Desulfuromonadales bacterium | reverse complement strand
TACCAAGGTCTTTGACAACCTCTGGAATGCGCGACTTATTCTCGATTGTGCTGACCAACTGAACGATTTCTTGCCTGGAGTCGGGTTGTGGTGAGCAAGCCCGTCCACGAACGGGACGCCTGAAGCACCCATCCTGGGTATATTCGAATTTACAGGTCCTCTCTAAAGGAATAATTGTCGGTATTCTGGAGGTTGTTTTAAATCAAAAAAATCAGACCCAAAGCCGTCACCACAATAATAACTGAGGCCCCGTTTTAATAAACGGGGCCTCAGTTATTATTGCGTATAAATGTTAAACCAGAAGCCGTGAGTAAACGACAGGTTCAAGTTAAAGCTCAGGCATGATTATATTCTCAAGCATGCTTATACTACGGCACGTTGACGCGTTCACGCAACTCTTTCCCGGTTTTAAAAAAAGGTGCCTTCTTTGCCGATATCTGCACGATGTCACCGCTTTTAGGATTACGAGCTTCGCGTGCTTCGCGTTCACGAACAGTAAAAGAGCCAAAACCACGGATCTCTACACGATCACCGTCTACAAGGGCCTGGCCAATACTGTCGAAAATGGAATTAACAATCAGTTCTGATTCACGCTTGCTAAGAACATCGTTATCATCTGTCAGTCGTTCAATCAGTTCACTTTTTGTCATAATATACCTCCTGGCAGCCCGTCGGACAATCAAGGCGGCTAGTTAAATCCTGGCCAAAGATATTGCAGACCAACTGCTCGTTGCTTCTGCAGAGCGAATTGTAGTCGATTTAAGGTTTGCTCAATAAACAGATCAATAAATTCTGATTTATTACCCGGCGGATAGACTACTTTTGGTTTGCCACTGATATTTGCCAGTTCTGCAGCCCGTCGAATGGCAACCCCCAGATTGCCCATCTTGTCAACAAGACCTATTTCCATCGCCTTGCGACCTGAGAAAATGCGGCCATCTGCAATGGAACCAACAATTTCCTTGTCAATGTGGCGGCCATCTGCAACCGATGCCACAAACTGACTGTGAACATCATCGATCAGATCCTGAAGAATCTCACGATCAGCAGCTGTCATCTCCCGGGTCGGCGATCCAATGTCCTTGTGCTTGCCACTTTTAATGACAACGCTGCTCAAACCAATTTTTTCCAGAAGTTCCTGAAAATTGGCGAACTCCATGATGACACCGATACTGCCGACAATGGTCCCTGGATTGGCAACAATCTCAGTCGCCGAGGCCGCGATATAATAACCACCGGATGCGGCAACAGAGCCCATGGAAACAACAACAGGCTTCAATGCAGTAAAGGCCTTAACTTCATCGTGAATTTCTTGCGAGGGGCCGACACCACCGCCAGGAGAATCGATGCGCAAGACAAGAGCTTTTATGCTGTCATTATCACGAAAGTCATGGAGTTGTTCGATAATATTTTTGGAGTCAGCGATGACTCCGTAGACTTCTATGACACCGACTTTATCGCCAATAGCAAAAGTAGTGGGCTGTCCCACGAAACTGGCCACGGTCAGAGCCAGAACAAGAAAAAAAACAAAGATTCCTGCCATTAGCGTTGTAGCCAGCAGAAATGGTCGTTTCTTCATGATTTTCCTAAAAAAAGCGCGTTCCCGCCAAAAGCGGAAACGCGCAGCAGGTTATTGACAGAATTATTCGGAAGACCCCTCACCGTTACGGTCCATGGCACCCTGCAAGAGATCGCCAAGGTTGGAGGTCGCTTGCTTCTGTGCACCGAGGAATTCCTGCACCACTGCCTTTTCCTTGTGTTGAGTCAGTTGCTTGACAGAAAGTGCAATTTTGCGGTCCATCGTATCAACGTTCAGAACGGCAGCTTCAAACTCATCACCGACGTTGGCAAAATCCTTGGGACTTTCCACTTTCTCCCGGCTGAGTTCAGAGACATGGATTAACCCTTCGATACCTTCTTCAATTTCCAGGAAGACACCAAAATCTGTCACTGACGTTGCTTTACCACGCACAATGGTACCAGGACCATACTTAACCGGAATCGAATCCCAGGGATCAGGTGTCAACTGCTTGAGACCAAGAGAGAAGCGTTCGTTTTCACGGTCGATATTCAGAACAACCGCTTTAACGGTATCACCCTTCTTGAAAAGTTCGGAGGGATGCTTGATACGCTTGGTCCAGGAGAGGTCGGAGATATGTACCAGACCGTCGATTCCCTCATCAACACCAACGAAAACACCGAAATCAGTAATGTTCTTGACCTGGCCTTCGATAATGGTGCCGATCGGGAATTTCTCGCCGATCACTTCCCACGGATTAGGTTCGATCTGCTTGAGGCCAAGAGAAATGCGGCGATTGGGGATATCCAGAGCCAAGACGACTGTCTCAACATCATCACCGACAGTAAGGAGCTTGTTGGGATGCTTGATGCGCTTGGTCCAGCTCATTTCGGAGACATGAATCAGACCTTCAACACCATCCTCCAACTCGACAAAGGCACCGTAGTCGGTCAAGCTGACAACTTTACCCTGGATCTTGTCACCAACCGGGTAACCATCCTCAACTTTCAGCCAAGGATCGGGCGTTATCTGCTTCAGACCGAGTGAGACACGCTCACGCTCACGGTCGTATTTAAGGATTTTGACATTGATTTTTTCACCGACGGAGAGCACATCGGAAGGATGGTTGACCCGTCCCCAGGACATATCCGTAATGTGCAGCAGGCCATCGATACCGCCAAGGTCAATAAAGCAACCATAGTCGGTCAGGTTCTTGACGATACCCTCGATTTCCTGACCTTCGGAAAGCGTTTCAAGCGTTTCGGAACGCATGCTTTCACGTTGCTCCTCCAAAAGAACACGTCGGGAGAGTACGATATTGCCACGTCGCTTGTTCAGCTTGATAATCTTGAAATCAAAGCTCGCACCGAGCAGCTTTTCAAGGTTACGAACCGGGCGAAGATCAACCTGGGAACCAGGCAGGAAGGCATTGATACCGATATCAACTGTCAGGCCGCCCTTGATGCGCCCGACGATCTTGCCTTCGACCACAGCACCCTCTTCAAGGGAACTCCAGATCTTCTGCCGATCGGCTTTTTCTTTAGAGAGGCCAATCAGGCCACTCTCATTTTCGCGTCGCTCGAAGAGGACATCAACTTCATCACCAACATTAACATTGATGTTGCCTTCTTCATCTTTGAATTCGGCGAGAGGAATTACCCCTTCCGACTTGTAGCCAACGTCGACAACCACGTTGTCGTCATTAACCTGAACAATTGTCCCACAGACAACATCACCAGGAACATGCAGTTCCTGTATGCTGCTCTCGAACAAGGACGCAAAGTCCTGCTCTTCCATGTCCATCTCTTCTTCCATGTCGATCTCTTCTTCCATGTCGATCTCTTCTGTTTCGTTGTTTGTTGTATCGTTGCTTTCCACCATTAACTAGTTACCCCCTAGACAATTTCCACCGTAAAAACGGTGGTATGGCTCTTAGGCCATGGTCGGCGAAGATATCATAAGCATTTAGAAAACTCAAACCTTTATTTTCCCAGTTCAGCTATTCTTGCAACAACTTCATCAATCAGCCAGCGCGGCGTCGAGGCCCCAGCAGTAACCCCAACCTTGTTCACTCCGACAAACCAGTCTGGTTGAATCTCTTCAGCCGTTTCAATATGCCAGCTCTGTGGTTGAATCTCCCGACAGATACGTGCCAGCCGCGAGGTATTTGCACTGGCATGACCACCAATGACAAACATCAAGTCAACGGCCCGGGCAATCTCCCGGGCCTCATTCTGACGCACGGAGGTTGCATCACAGATCGTATTAAAAACCCGCAGTTCCTGGCTTTTAGCCAGGCAGACATCCATTATATCTCTAAGATTTTCATAAAGCTGAGTGGTTTGGGCCACGAGGCCGACCTTCTTCATGCGCGGTAGTGCAGCAGCCTGTTTCGCATCGGCGACAACTGGTCCCATAGCTTCACCGGAATAGGAGACAATCCCCTGAACCTCAGGGTGCTCCATCTCGCCCACGATGACGACTGTGTAGCCATCCGCACTGAGGCGGGTCGCGTACTCCTGGGTTTTTTTGACGAATGGGCAGGTAGCATCAACAATCGTCAGGTTGCTCTCCTGGACTCTGGCCATTTCTTGAGCAGTCACACCATGAGATCGAATGATGACGGAACCAGACGGGATATCCTCGACGTTGTTGACCACTTTGATGCCCTGCTCTGTCAGTTCCTTTACAACCTGTGGCGAATGAATCAACGGCCCAAGGGAGCAGATCTGTTCATATTCAGCCGCTGCCTCAAAAGCCATCTGGGTTGCACGTTTGACGCCGAAGCAAAAACCGGCATTTTTGGCAAGAATAATTTCCATCATTTCAACCTGATGTGCCTTTGTTGAGACGATCGGCCACTGCGGCAAACATACGTTCCATAACCTGTGGAATATCCAGATTTGTGGTATCAATAACCACGGCATCTTCAGCCTGCTTTAAGGGTGAAGTCGTGCGGTTTGTATCTGCAGCATCACGCGCTTCTACATCAGCGATTGTACGTGCCAGTTCGACTTCGACTCCATTCGCTTGAAGTTCTAAAAAACGCCTTCGTCCACGGACTTCTGCCGAGGCCTTGAGGAAAAACTTTACATCTGCATGAGGAAAAACCACTGTGCCGATATCGCGTCCCTCCAAAACCACGCCACCGGCCTTCCCGAGTTCTCGCTGTCGAGCGACCATCGCCTGGCGAACATCAGGACAGGCGGCGACCGCCGCAGTCAGAAGGCTGATCTCCGGGGTGCGGATCTCAGAGGAAACATTTTCACCATTCAGCAGTACATGTTCCTCTCCTTTATTGCAGGAGAACTCAATGACAATCTCCTCACAGAGTTGACGCAGTGCATCATGGTCGCTGGCATCAATCCCCTGGCGGAAGGAGGCCAAGGCAACAGCACGATACATCGCCCCCGTATCCAGGTTGAGATAACCAAATTCGTGAGCAAGGACTTTACTCAGGGTGCTTTTACCGACCCCTGAAGGGCCATCTATGGCAATGATAAGTTTTTTCATGAAAGACCGCGTATTTTATCAAGAAGATCCCAGAAGCCCGGGAATGAGGTTTCCGTACACGCCGCATCTTCAATTGTGACAGCACCTGTTGCTGAGAGAGCGGCGATTGCCATGCTCATGGCAATGCGATGATCACCGTGTGATGATACCGTACCGCCGTTGAATTTCTCAACACCAGTTATGGACATACCGTCAGGACGAGCCTCGACCCGCCCTCCCAGTTTGTCCAGTTCGCTCACCATGGCAGCAATACGGTCGGTTTCCTTGACACGCAACTCTTCAGCATCTCGGATGGTTGTAGTGCCTTCTGCAAGGGCCGCAGCAACACTGATCACAGGGAGCTCATCGATAGCACGGGGGATCATATCTCCACTGATTTCAATCCCCTTAAGCCTGCTGTGTCTAACCAGAATATCAGCGACCGGCTCGCCGGACTGCTCCCTGATATCATGCAACTCCAACGCCCCCCCCATCGCTATCAGTATGTCGATAATACCGCTACGGGTTGGATTGATGCCGACATTGCGAATCATAAGCTCTGCACCTGGAGTCACCAGGCCGGCAACCATAAAGAAAGCAGCGGAGGAGATATCACCCGGCACCATCACTTCCTGGGCAAAGAGACGCGGCCTGCCCTTCAGGCTGACACCATCTTCAAAGGGTCGTACGTCCGCACCGAAACAAGTCAGCATGCGTTCACTGTGATCGCGCGACAGATGTGGCTCGGTCACCGTGGTCTCTCCTTCGACGGACAGCCCGGCAAATAACACGGCCGACTTGACCTGAGCACTCGCCACAGGGGAGGCATAGCTGATCGACTTGAGAGAACCACCCTGAATTGCCAAAGGTGCCCGTTTCCCACCATCTCGCCCCCAGATGCGGGCCCCCATAGCAACAAGCGGTGTCACAACCCTTTTCATCGGTCTTTGCCGCAGATACTTGTCGCCAGTCAGTACGGAAAAGAAATTCTGACCGGCCATCAACCCGGACATCAAGCGCATGGTCGTTCCGGAGTTACCACAGTCAAGAACATCACCCGGTTCCACCAGGCCATCAAGACCAACACCCTCTATCTCCAAGGCGTCTGGCCCTGTCTGACAAATGGCAACCCCCATGGATTCAAAAGCTTTCCAGGTGGAAAGGTTGTCTTCACCCATGAGGAAGCCACTCACCCGGGTCGTGCCTTCGGCCAGAGAGCCAAGCATGATCGATCGATGGGAAATGGATTTATCGCCAGGCACGGAAATTTCACCACGCAATGATTTTGCCAGCTTGACGATTCTATTCTGTAAGGTTTGGTCACTCATTAAAGTTCTTATCGTTTGTTTATATTTTGCAACTCGTCAACACAGTCTGAATTGTCAACAAAAACGTCTGTCATCCCCAAATGATTCTATCGGGGATCCATATTTAAAGACTGGATTCCCGATTACACCCTCGGGAATGACATCTTTTTTACTGTGCTGAATAGTTACATGTTTTTTATGATTGTCCACGTTCCTTGTACCGCGTCCCTCGTTCCTCTCTTCTAAAGTATTTTATCTCTACTTTGCTTGGAACGACGGAAAAATTCGAAGAGACGTTCACCCGACCCAACAGCAACATCTTCCTTGAGTTCCGCAAAGAAGGTTTCGAACTGTTCCATCATTTCGAGCAACGCCTCCCGGTTAGTCTGGGCGATATCCCGCCACATGGTCGGGTCTGAAGACGCGATGCGGGTAAAATCCCGGAAACCGCCCGCTGAGTATTCGAGAATATTCTCATCATAACGATCATAAGCACCGACGGCATTTACCAGCGCATAGGCAACCATATGCGGCAGATGGCTGATCGCCGCGAGGACCCGGTCATGCTTGTCGATATCCATGACGACCACCTGGCTGCCAACGAGCTGCCACATTTGTCGAATACGCTCCAGAGCTTCATCAGCAGTTCTCTTTGTCGGCGTCAGGATGCAGCGACGGTCGCGGTAGAGTGTGGCAAAAGCAGCTTCTGCACCACTGTCCTCTGTCCCGGCAATTGGGTGACCGGGGACGAAATGAATATCATCGCGCAAATGTGGTTCAATGGCATCGATCACCGCCTGTTTCACACTACCACCATCAGTGATGATCGCCCCCGGCTTGAGATGCGGCATGGCCCGCTCGGCGACTGCGCCAAGGACCTGCACCGGTGTCGCCAGAAAAACTACATCTGCATCGGTAACGCCTTCAGTCAAATCCTGGGTAAAGCTGTCAACCACACCGAGCTTTAAGGCCGTTTCAAGGTTCGGCAAACCCCGGCCTATACCAGCCACATGACCGACAGCGCCAGCCTCTTTTAGGGCCAGCGCCAAGGATCCGCCAATCAGCCCAACCCCGACAACCGCCAATTTATCAATATAAAAGCTATTCATCATTAATCATCATTTTGTAAGATTTTTCGCGCCACTCGCCACCCGCCACGAATCATCTCGCTTTTGGGTATGAACCGAGGACTTTAAGGAACTGGCAGTAGCCGCGCAGTTCTTCAACGGCATCAGCAATATTCTGATCCTGTACATGCCCTAGCATATCAAGGAAAAAGATGTACTCCCACGCCTTGCCCTTCATAGGCCGGCTCTCGATCTTGGCCAGGTTAATGTCACGTTTGCTGAAAGGTTCCAGCATATGATAGAGAATGCCCGCCTGGTCCTTGACACTGAACATGATCGATGTCTTGTCATTACCGCTTGGACCCTGCATTTCGCTGCCAATAATCAGGAAGCGCGTAAAATTATTCGGGTTGTCCTCGATTTTGTGTTTAACCACCCGCAATCCGTACAGTGATGCAGCTGACTCACTGGCAATAGCAGCAACGTCGGCATCTTCGGCAGCCTGCTGGGCAGCCGAAGCCGTACTCGCGGTATCAACCAATGGGACATCGGCTAGATTCTCCTCCAGCCAGGATCGACACTGACCTATCGCCTGTGGATGAGAAATCACTTTGCGGATATCACTTATCTGTCCGGAAAGATTCAGCAGATCATGGGTAATCGGTAAAAGAATTTCGGCAATAACCTTGAGATCCGAGGACATGAACATGTCGAGAGTATGTGACACCACGCCCTCGTTGGAGTTTTCCACCGGAACCACTCCATAACTGGCCCTGCCCCGACTGACTTCGTCAAAAATCGACGGGATGCTTTTCAGTGGGACGAGTTGTGCGGAAAGGCCAAATTGCTGCATGGCTGCGACATGGGTATAGGTCGCTTGAGGGCCTAGAAAAGCCACTTTGAGTGGCTGTTCCAGCGACAGGGACGCCGATATAATCTCCCGGAAAACGCGACGGATACCTTCGTCAGGAAAGGGGCCTGGATTGCCGGCAATCAGACGTTCATAGATCGCTTTCTCGCGACTCGGCACATAGTAATCACCATGGCTCTTCTGCTTGGCCTTGCCGACCGCCACAACAACTTCTGCACGACGATTAAGCATGTCGAGGATCTGGTCATCGAGAGTATCAATTTGCTGTCTGAACTTCTGGAGCTTCTTTTCGTCCAAGAGGATCATCCTTTCCGGCATTTTCAGAATTGTGAATCTATCCCATGAGTCATCAAAAAGCAAGCTAAAGACCGGATAGGGGCCGGGACGGGGGACGCGGGACGAGGGACGCGAAAACCTTGAATACACGATCTATTTCATTACTTTTAATGTTATTCGACAGGCTTGACAGGGGCTCTGTCTCAGAGCCACAGATGACTCTGACATTTCACACCAGATTCTATTCATCCGAATCTTTGTGACTGGAATTTATTGACCAGCGGCTCTGTCATCGCTACACTCGCAACTCAGTTTTTTTGACCCAACATTTTAAGGAGTACATTCATGACCGTTGCTATTAAGGTCCGTAGTGCCATTGAACGATCTTCCTGGATTCGTCGAATGTTCGAGGAAGGCGCTGCCCTGACTGCTCAATACGGCGCAGAAAATGTTTTTGATTTCACTCTCGGCAACCCGTCCGTGGAACCACCAGCAGCCTTTCATCGCGAATTGCGCCGCATCGTCGAGCAACCGGATACCGGCATGCATCGTTACATGAACAATGCCGGTTACGAAGAAACACGTGCCGCAGTTGCCGAACGTCTCGCTGAAAATTCCGGTGCCCCGGTCAATTCCAGTCACATCATTATGACTTGCGGTGCCGGCGGGGCTCTCAATGTTACCTTAAAAGCAATCCTCAACCCCGGCGAGGAAGTGATTATTTTGACACCTTTTTTCGTCGAATACAAATTCTACGTCGACAACCATGGTGGGGTCACAACCGAGGTCTGGACAGACCCGGAGAGCTTCCAGCCAGACATTGATGCCATTGAAGCTGCGATTACCGACAATACCCGGGCACTGATTATCAATTCACCAAACAACCCAACCGGCGCAGTCTACAGCGCAGAGACTCTTGCCAACTTGGGACAAATGCTTGAACGTAAACAGGCAGAGCTTGGTCGAAGCATCTTTGTGATCTCTGACGAGCCTTATGCGCGGCTGGCCTTCGATGGTGTCAGCGTACCTCCGGTGTTCAAATATATTCGCAATGCCATTCTGGTGACTTCGCACTCCAAAGACCTGGCCCTGCCGGGAGAACGTATCGGTTTCCTGGCCGCAAATCCAGCTATGGACGACGTTGCCCTCTTCATGGAAGGAGCTGTTTTCTGCAACCGCGTATTAGGTTTTGTCAACGCCCCTGCCTTGATGCAGCGTCTGGTTGCTGTTCTGCAACAGGAGAGTGTAGATGTCGATGAATACCAGGAAAAGCGCGACTTACTGTACAATCATCTGACCGGACTCGGCTTTACCATGGTAAAGCCTGGTGGCGGGTTTTATCTCTTCCCGAACTCTCCCATTGCCGACGATGTTGAATTCGTGCGACAGGCTCAGAAGCACAACATCCTGCTCGTTCCAGGCTCCGGATTCGGCGCTCCAGGCTATTTCCGTATTGCTTATTGTGTTGATATGGGGATTATCGAGCGTAGTCTGCCGGCGTGGGAGAAGCTGGCGAAGGATGTGGGCCTGTAAGCAGACCAACAGGACAATTCTAAATTATAATTTTGGATTCTTAATTCAATTCTGTTTTACGAAAATTCAAAATTCAACATTCAAAATCAAGAATTGATTTATGGAAAAACGTTTCCTGACACCATTCGAAACCACCCAGGCAATCTCCGACAACGGTCGGAGAATTCTGACTCAGCCACTTGCCCGCACCTGGGTTCTCAGTCTGCTGGCCGGCTTCTACATTGCATTTGGTGCCGAACTGGCAACCCTGGTCACATCAGACGCGGCACAGCATTTTGGTGTGGGACTTTCGCGGCTGATCGGCGGCAGTGTCTTATCTTTGGGACTTATGCTGGTCGTCATCTGTGGTGCCGAGCTCTTTACCGGTAACGTCCTGCTCACCAAGGGCGCTCTGCATGGGCAGGTCTCCTGGCAGAAGATTGCCGAGAACTGGACAATTGTCATCATCGGCAATCTGGTCGGCTCACTTTTTCTGGCCTGGTTAATGTTTGAGTCAGAGCTTTGGCAGGTCAGTCGAGTGGCCGAGCACGCGGTCAATATCGCTACCGCCAAATGTGAGCTTTCTTTCGGTGCCGCTCTAGTTCGCGGCATCCTCTGCAACTGGCTGGTCTGTCTGGCCGTCTTCATGGCCACGGCCGCTCGCGACATACCAGGCAAAATCATGGCCTGCTATATGCCAATTATGGCTTTTGTCGCCAGTGGCTTTGAGCACAACGTCGCCAACATGTATTTCATCCCCACTGGGCTGCTACTGAAAGCAGAGCTAGGTCTGAATGCCCCGACGCTTACCTGGTCGAACTTCTTCATCAGCAACCTGATTCCGGTCACCCTCGGCAACATTATTGGCGGTGCGGTTTTCGTTGGTTTTGCTTACTGGTTTGTTTATCTTAAAGGAACGAGTAGCGAGTAGCGGGTAGCGGGTGGCGGGAAAAGACAAATTAGCATCCAAAGGCTTTAGCATTTTTCTCGCTACCCGCAACCCGCTACCCGCTACCCGCTACCCGCTACCCCCAACCCGCTACCCGCTACGCGTTCCTTTAAGATAAACAAACCAGTAAGCAAAACCAACGAAAACCGCAC